>JAMOOX010000019.1 GCA_027065045.1 Campylobacteraceae bacterium
CAATTATTGTAGCAAAAAAGAAAAAAACAACTTTTATTCTTATTGTTGTATAATGTTAGCTAATGCCTTGGTTGGGCGATTGTGATTGTGGATTTCATTGTATGGATGAATGGTTGGGACATTGTATTAAAAGCAAGTTAAGAGAAGTTCCAGCTTCTCTAATTTGTCCCAACTAATGCATTATTATATCATTTTTTATATTTAATTTCAACCTCCAACCTCACAAAAAGGGGTGTCAGGCACTATTTTATTTATTCTAATACCATTTTAAATGGTATAGATTTGTTAATAAACTTTTGATTTAAGATAAGTTTTGAAAAAAATGCTTGTAAACCCTTTAATAATGGTGCGTCGAAAGAGATTTGAACTCTCACATCAATACTGATATTAGCCCCTCAAGCTAACGTGTCTACCATTCCACCACCGACGCATTTTTATATATAATGGTATTAAAATATTACCAAACAATTTCTTAATAATTGGATAAATATTAATCTATATTAAATATAAAAATAAATTTTATATAGTTCTTACAATTAGACTTTTAGGAAGATTATATTCTTTAATAATAGATTCTTCCATTTTTCTATGTTCCCCATTGTCTATTTCATGATCATATCCTAAAAGATGCAAAATACCATGAATAAATAATAAAGTAAATTCATCTTCAAAACTATGCTTATAAAATTTTGAATTATCTAGTACAAAATCTACACTTATAACAATAGAACCCAAAGGGACATTAAACATTTTTTCATAAGGAAAACTTAAAACATCTGTAGGTTTATCTATACCTCTTGTATTGAAATTTATCTCTTGAATCTGTTTATTTGTAGTTAAAAGTAGTTCTATATTTTGATTTGTTAGTTTATTTGTTATTTTATTTACTAGTGATATATCTACATTATATGAAGTGTTATTGTCAAAAATTATACTTGACAATGATCTATTCCTAATTTATGAAGAACAATCTCGCAAAATTCACCTGCTTCTCTTTGTACCCATTCTGTATCAAATTCAACAGAGATATTACCTGCATGTTCACTGATAGCTCTTCGTATAACACTTGGAAAAAGTTGCATTTGTTTTTCTACTTGAGCTATAATACTTTCTATTTTAGTTCTACTAGTATCATTGTTATATTCTATACTCATTCTCATATAACCTTCTTCCATTCTTACATCAGCACACATATCTCTTGCCATTATTTTATCCTTAATTTTATTTTTCATATTTTATCATAATTTATTTTAATACTTCTTAATAATTTATATAATAATACTAGAAGTGTTTAATCCTGTTAAATCTTGCATACCTTGAAGTTGTACGATAATATCAGTTGTATCATCAAAAGTAGTAGTAGAAGATAAATCTTCTACTACATATGTATTGTCTTGATAAAAAAACCAATTTACTATACCATTTATACTACCATCTCCACTAGCTGCTATATTTGCTGCTTCTTGTAAGGTAGTAGCTGCAGATACATCTATAGCTTGAGCAGATATAATCTCTTCACCTTTGTTTACAAGTGATAATTTATCTATATCATATTTAAAATCTGTAATAGTATCGTACCCTAAAAATGTTGAGTCTAATGTAGAAAATTTAAATATATCATTACCTTCGCCACCTTTTAGAATATCTGCTCCTATTCCACCAGCAATAGTATCTGCTCCAGTTTCTCCTGTAATAATATCTATTCCATCTCCACCATAAATAATATCATTACCCTCATTGCCATTAAGAATATCATCTCCTAAACCTCCATAGATAGTATCATTACCTAATAAGCCATCTATGGTATCATTGCCTCCGTTTGTATATATAGTATCATCTCCTAAACCTCCATATATAGTATCAATACCATCTTTTGTATAGATGAAATTAGTGCCAGATTGTCCATATATAGTGTTATTTCCATCTCCACCATATAGATTATCATCTCCTGATCCTCCATAGATGGTATCATCTCCTGCTTCACCATATATATAATCATTACCATCTTGTGCATATATTATATCATTTCCATCTCCACTATGAATAGAATCATCTCCTAATCCTCCATAGATAGTATCATCTGTAGTCTTACTATAGATAGTGTCATCTCCTTCAAAACCAAATATAACATGGCTTAAATCAGTTGAAGCTAATAATTGATCATTTGATGATGTACCTTGTAAAAGTGTTATAGTTCCTGCTGCATCATCTAGAATAGATTTTGCTAAATCTACTGTAGTTAAATCTGATGTTACTGCTTGCATAGTTATTTTTGCTAAATCTATATCATTTAGCTGTTTTTGTACAGCAAAATATTCACCTACAGCTATTTTATTTTCTAATATCTGTTTATCTACTTGTGAACCTGTATCTGCTTTTGCACCATTTATAAGAGCTAAAATCATATCATTTTTAGCTAGTCCATTATTTATTTGCTCTAACCAATAAACTTTTCCTGCTTGATCTGGAGCTCTATTTAAAATATTATCATAAATTTGATCTATAAATTCACTAGTTGATAAAGATGGTGGGTATGTTGTAGTAACTTCATCTGAATCAAAAAAAGATTGTGCTATTTTATCTATAGTCCAACCATCTGTTGTAACTTTTGTTGTCCAATACACTAAACCATCTGCATCTGGAGCTCTATTAAATGTGGCTATATATAATTCTATTATATTAGATTGTATCTCTTGTTGTGTCAATTATTATCCTTTTTTATGCTAAAAATTTACTTTACAGATATATTTTAAACAATAATTATTTAATTTTAACATAAAATATTTTCTAAACCCCTTAAGCTCTTTATCTACTTAATATTATATAATTTGATATGCTTTTTAATACATATAGTTTTATCTTTTTATTTTTATTACCAACAATTAGTATATTTTATTTAATACAAGATAGATATAAAGTAGCTTTTTGGTTTGTTATAATTGTATCTTTTATATTTTATATACAATGGAGTATAAAAGATCTAATTATACTTCTAACTTCAATTTTAATAAACTATAGTTTTGCTTATATGATAAATAGATATAGAAAAAAACTATTTTTATATCTTGCTATTTTATTTAATATATCTCTTTTGGGTTATTTTAAATATAGTGGATTACTACACCTTACAGATAAAAATATAGTATTACCTTTAGCAATATCTTTTTTTACTTTTCAACAAATTAGTTATATAGTAGATATATATAAAAAAAAGATAGTATTTGAAAGTTTTGAAAGATATCTCTTCTTTGTAAGTTTTTTTCCTCAGCTTATAGCTGGTCCTATAGTACACTATAATTATATGATGGATCAAGTAAATAGATCTTGGAGTATATCATTTGAGAGTTTAAAAAAAGGTATAGTGTATTTTAGTATAGGTCTTTTTAGTAAAGTTGTATTAGCTGATAATTTAGCTATAGATTCTTATGATAGCTGGAGTGGTATTTTTAGTTATAGTTTTATGATATATTTTGATTTTAGTGGATATGCTTCTATGGCTATAGGGTTGGCTTTGATGTTTAATATAGTATTGCCTCAAAATTTCAATAGTCCCTATAAAGCTAGGAATTTAGTAGATTTTTGGAGAAGATGGCATATTACATTAAGTTTATTTTTAAAAGATCATATCTATATACCTTTAGGGGGAAATAGATACGGGATTTTAGTACAAGGTTTTGCCTTGTTTATAACTATGCTTTTAGGTGGATTATGGCACGGAGCTGGATGGGGTTTTGTACTATGGGGTGCTATGCATGGTATTGGACTAATTATAGTACATATAACTAAAATAACATTGTCTAAATATATCGCTATAACTTTAACTTTTATTTATGTAACA
>JAMOOX010000020.1 GCA_027065045.1 Campylobacteraceae bacterium
GTAATTGTAAATTTATCTTGTAGTTTTAACTCTTGTTCTTTGATAATATTTGTTTTTAGTTGAGTAATTAATTTATCTTTTTCAACTATTATATTTTTATCTACTTCTATCTTTTTGTTTGGTGATACCAAACCTACAGCAGAGTTTTTTATAATTTCTTTGTTTCTTACAAATGATTTATTAATATTAATAAATTTCTCTTTTAGATGTTGTTCTTTGATTACTTTTGTTTTTAGTTGAGTAATTAATTTATCTTTTTTAACTATTATATTTTTATCTATCTCTATATATTTTGTAGGTGTTGAAAGATATTCTGTTTTGGAAAAAATTCTATTTAGCATTACAAATGCTCTATCTTCATCAAAAATTCTTTGTTCTAAACGATTTTGGAATTTATTGATAGTGATATTTTTATTAGGATTAAATAATGATATTTTTTTATGGACAATACTATTTTGTAATATATTCTTTTTTAGACTATATTTAGATATATTACCTCTTACTTTCAAGTATTTTATTTTTATCATACTATCCTACTTTTTCTTTTTTCTTTTTTCAGCAGGATTATCTAGTGTACCATCATAAGTATTTTTCTTATAATTTTTATTACCTTTTTTCTTTTGAGCATCTTCTATTTTTTTAGCCTGTTTTTCTCTTCTTATTCTATTTCTCTCTTTCCAACCATCATCTTTTTTCTTTTTCTTTTTTTCTTTTGGTGGAAGATTATCATCTGTTATTTTTTCTTCTTTTTTCTTTGTTTTTTCAGGAGTTGTTTTTTCTTTTTTTGGTGGAAGATTATCATCTGTTATTTTTTTTTCTTTTTTCTTTGTTTTTTCAGGAGTTGTTTTTGTTGTTGTTTTCTTCTTAGCCCCACCACCTTTAGCAATTTCAAGTTCTGCTTTTTTAACTACAAGTTCTAGGCTTTCAATTATTACATCAGAACTTCCTGTTTTAAATCCACCAATCTCCATTTTACTAATCCAAACATCTGTAAAGTACCAAAAACTAGGGTTGCTATTTGGATAACTAAACATACCAATTGCCATAGAAAACATTCCTGCTTCATATTTACTATCTTCAGCACCTGTTATCATTTTTCTCAATGCACCAGCTGTAGAATCACTACTTAATCCATGACTTAAAGTCAATTTACCTGCTTTTGTAATACTTGGGAATGAGTGGATAAAACTATTCTCTCCACCCTCTTGATACTCATAAACTTCCGTTTCATTACTACCCATACTAATTTCACTAAATCCTAAAGCATCACTTGCATCTTTGATAAGTTTTTCATTCTTTTTATCAGTTGCTGTTGGTACTAAAAATACCTTAAACTGATAACTCAATACAGGTTCATAAACGCCTGTCATTATACCACTCATTCATATCTCCTATATATTGATTTTATATTAAGTTTATCATACCATCTTTATCTAATTTATTTAATCGTATATTTATAAACTCTATAGGAGAGGCTAATGCAACTGCTATATCTATAATTATCTCATTACCCTCAACTAAACTCTCTTCATTTCTCTCTACACTATAACCTAATAATGCTCCAATATTTTCTAGTTTTTCTAAAAATACTTTGACCATTAATATCACTTGTGCCTCTAAAAATATTGTATTAGGTTCAAATATATATACTCTACTCATTTTAATAAGTCTTCGTTTAATATACTTTAATACTCTTATCTCATTAACAGTATCTAATTTCTCATCAAAACTCTTGATACCCCAAAATCTCACACCTCTATGAGGCATAAAAATTACAGGGTTAATACGATTTTTACCTAAATCTTCAAGCTCATAATCTTCTAGTCTTAAATTTACATCTAAAGTATTTAATATCTCTTTATTAGCAATAGATTCAAAATATT
This sequence comes from Campylobacteraceae bacterium, assembly GCA_027065045.1. Taxonomy (GTDB): domain Bacteria; phylum Campylobacterota; class Campylobacteria; order Campylobacterales; family Sulfurovaceae; genus FS08-3. The sequence continues at coordinate 1,884 of JAMOOX010000020.1, forward strand.
TATTCTCTTTTGCCATTTTAGAAAACAATGCACTAGCATATATTGATGGGGGTAGAGGTTTACTATAGCTATCCATAATCCAAGGATAATATAGAATACTCTTACCAATAATATTTAGTGTCTCTACCTTGAAATCACTATTTATATCTGTAATAGATACTCTATGTGTATTTGCACAATAATTATTTATTAATCTCTGTACTCCTATCACTTTTTTGGTTGATAATTGCTTTTGATATATCTCTTCGTCAAATAAATTTATAGCACTAATCACCTCTATATCATTTAATCTATCACACTCTTTGATTAAATAATCATTAAATTTATCAAGATTTAACTTTTTATTATTCAATTTTATAAATAGTAGATATAATCTATCTCCACCATTTACAAAAAATGCTTCTACAGCTCGTTTTAAAAACTCATCATCTTGTAGTTCTAAAATAGTGTTAAACTCGTGTTTTTTGGTGAGTAAAATAGGCTTTTCAATAGAGACTAAAGATGAAAATACTACAAATAGAGTAGAAAAATCACCATCATAAGATTTAGTCCTATTAAAATGATTAATATTTACATTTGGTAAAGAGTAATCCATATCTAATCTCCTCTATTTATTTGTTCATTAATATTTGATATATTCATAGCCCAATCTCTTCTTTCTCTATGAGTCATATCAAATATTTCATCTTTTGACCAATGAAAGTGATAAGCTATGTATGCAATCTCTTCTTTAAGATTTTTGAGAGGATAAGAAGTTATCCTCCTTGAAACAAAACTTCATCTAATCCTACACTATATTTACATTCACATTCAGGGCACTGTAAATTTACTATATTACTCTCTTCTGAATTAATCTTTTGATAAAATCTTTGTAGATAATCTAAATCTGCTGAATATAAGTTTTCTATATTAGCAGTAGATATATTACCTAATTCACCCAATTTTGTAATTACTCTTGAAAGTAATATCACAGTCATATAAGCCTCATTATTTTTGACTCTATAATCTTGTAGAGGTGCTATCTCATCTTTAGCAGTTGCTAATCTCATAATACCTTTTTTATGTACAGTTCCATTTTTATCAACATAACCTTTTGGCAATACAAATTCAAACTCTGTTTTAAACATCTTATCTCCTAAATACTTTATATATAATTTTTTTAAATCAAACCCATTTTAACTTAAAAAAATTTAATTCTTATTAAATTAGTGGGATAATCCCACCAATTATAATTAATCAGCTATCTCTAACTTCTCAATTACAAACTCTACCTCTTCCATAGTCAAATCACTAGATGAACTATCAAGGTCTGAAGTTGTATATTTACAAGGCCATGCTTCATAAAGTGTATATGTCTTTCTAGGTGCTCCTGCATCATCAAGAAGACTAATTGTAATAGTCTTTCTCTCTACTTCTCTTGATTGGTCATTAATACTAGCACACCATTCATAAAGGTCAATCCCCTCTGAAATACCTCTTTTACAAGTTACATTACTATAATTTGTAATACCAGGTATTTTTTTAACAGTAGTATTTACACTATCACCATCAAAATATTCTGTAACTGCTGTCTCCATAGTTAGTCCAGTTATAGTTGTAAATCCTGCAACTGCAACTCCATCAATCTCCATTGTATAATTAAACCCAACATACGGGTCTCTTCTTTCACCATCAGCCATAAAGGTCTCCTTTTATTATTATATTTTTAAACTATCAACTATCAAACTTACTTCAAAATCAGGAAATGTGGCTTTAGCCTCATATTATTAGTGGAGCTAAAGCACCACTTCCATTTTAGTTTTGCAAAAAGTCTATTAAAATCTTTTAGTAACTATCTGCTATGTATCTTGTGGAGCTTTTTGTGCAATTTTAAATACAACAAACTCAGCAGGTTTAACTGGTGCAATACCAATTTCAACTGTTACAATACCAGCATCAACATTCTCTTGTGGATTAGTTTCAGGCCCACATTTCACAAAGAAACCTTCAGATTCATTAGCACCAGCAAATGCACCTGCTTTATATAATCTACTAAGGAACGCAGTTGTATTACTCTTAAGTGCAATCCAAAGCTTTTCATCATTTGGCTCAAATACTGCCCATTGAGTACCCATTTCAATAGATTTTTCAATCATATTAAATAGTCTTCTAACATTGATATATCTCCACTCGGCATCAATCATAGATACAGTAGTTCTTGCACCCCAAACAACGATACCTTTATCAGAGAAATCTCTAATAACATTTACACCATTCATATTAAGTGATTCTTGTTCTGTATCACTTAGAGTATATGCAAGACTTGTCGCAAGATTAACGCCTTCATTAGCAGGAGCTTTAAATACACCTCTTTCATTATCAACTCTTGCATAAATACCAGCTACAAATCCACTTGGTGCTACTAGAGTATTAGAGTCAGTTGATGCATCATAAGTACTTACCCATGGGAAATATACAGCTGATTGTTTTGAAGCACATTTTGCACTAAGTCCTGCAAGACCATTTAAATCATCTGTAAGACCATGCTCTTTTAAACCCTCTAAAGTTTTTGGAGCATCAAGTATTGTAAATATATTAGCACCCTCTGCATAAGCTAACATCTCTTGTTGAACAGCAGGAGATACTACACCTGGAGCTACAAGAATAGCTACCTCTCCAACATCTTTAAAACATGTTAAACCAGTTCTTTTCCCCGGCCCTCCATCATGACCAATTAACTCTTTTGTATTATTTGAATTAACAACAGATGCACTCTCTATTTGAGCTTTAATATCAGAAACTTTTTTCTTAAGAGCATCTTTCTCTTTATCTTTTGCTTTAGCAACTAATGTTTCTTGTTTAGTTAATTCTTCTTTGAGACTCTCAATTTTTGCACTATTATCAGCTATATGGTTTGCACTTACAACATGACACTTAGCACCACCATTAGCAAAGAATACATAAACACCCCAGTCAAGTCCAGTTACCTTATCATAAGGTACTTCTTCTTGAATATTGTTACCATCTATATCTTTTTCTATTGTACCTCTTGGAGTAATTTTATCTTGAAGTTTATAACCAATAAACTCATCAAAATATTGTGTCCATGATGTAACCATAATAGGTCTATTTAATCTACCAGTTCTAGTCTCACCCAAAAATCCAACAATATGTGTTGGCGCAGCAGTCATAGGTTTCGCACCACTTGATATCTCTTCAACATAAACACCAGGTGTATAATATTCCATAGCCATTGTCTCTCCTTTAAATCTTAATAGTTTTTTAGTTAATACTAAATTACTTATTAGTATAACTCTAAAATCATTATAACATATAACTTGTGTCAAACTATGTCATATATGTAAAAAAATTAAAAATGTTTAATTATTTTATCTTATACCCCTCTTTAAAACAAGATTTTATAATATCTTTAGATGTTTTTTTTCTAATTCTCTTGACTAATCCTGCTATTGCATCTCTACTATACTCTTTTTCACCATATATAAATATATGTATATCTATATATGATACAGCTTTACCTTTTGATTTAAAAAGACACGCTATTAATTTAGACTCATAATGAGATAATACTATTTCTTCTATATTTTTATAAGAAAGAGAGCTATTATACTCATTCCAAAAATATTGGGTAGATAATTCTATTGGATATTTAGATTTTATCTCATATATAGCTTTATGTATCGCCTCTCTTAGTTCGCCTGATACCATAGGCTTTATAAGATAGGATACAAGATGAAGTTCAACAGCTTTTTGTAGATACTCTATATTTGTGTATGCTGAGAGTATAATTATTTGAGTATCTCTATCTTTTGCCCTAATTTTTTCTATTAATTCTAATCCATTAATTTTGGGCATATTAATATCTGATAGTATTATACTAGGCTTATACTCTTTATATATATTCCATGCTTCTAATCCATCTCTAGCCTCATAAACCTCATCTACTAAATCTTCAATAGACTCTACTATTAGCATCCGCAATTTATTATTATTTTCTATAATTAAAATTGATATTTTTTTCATAATTAAATTACACAAGGAATATATTTTATTTAGATTATAATGGACTGAAAAGTTATTTGATAGATATTGCCCTCTTTGTAAATTCCATCTCTTTGGATTGGATAAAAATTATCAAATGTATAATGTTTAAATCCTATCTCTTTGTGTAGAGTTTTTAACTTTTCATCTTGTGCCATTGAGTAGCTTATGTCTCTTTTTAAGTATGCTGTGCATGTCAGTTCAAAACATTTCATTTTATTCCTTTTTTTTGATTATAACAAATATTCTATCCCAAAAGTCAAGACAATAAAGAAAATAATCTAATTCTACCTCAAATTTTCTACCTTACCCTACTTTTTACTCAAAAAGTGTCTAGTTTAGATATAATATATTAAAATAGAAAAAGGTTAAATATAAAATGAAAATAACAATTCTTATAATATTAATAGTTATAATATCTATTATATTATTAAAAAGAAAAAAAAAGCCATTAAATAATATTGAGAAAGGTAGAGTATATGAGGAGTATATAGCCAAAAAATATCGTAAAAAAGGTTATATAGTTTGGGAGCATGGCAAAGAGATGGGGAGGGCTGATTTGGGTATTGACTTGGTGGCTACCAAAGATAATAGAGTGATATTGATTCAGTGTAAAAATTGGAGTACTCATCATCAATATAAGATTACTACTAGAGATATAAAAGCATTTAGGACTGATGGCAGGGACTTTTTGGATAAGAATTTTGAGTATAGAGATTATGATATATCTTTGGAATTTATTTTATCTGGGGATTTTATAGATAAGGGGGCTAAGGTTTATATTGATGTGATTAAAAAGAGGGGTAAAAAGATAGATTATCGGATAATTAAGATGTAGGTAAATATTTTTTATGTTATACTTCTATCAATTATAAAAGGAGTATTATATGAATTATCCAGAGTTTTTTGATAAAGTTGAGACTATTATATTAAAAGATGACCTATCTGCATTTTTAGGTACATTTAAAAATGGTGAGGTTGAATTTAGTTATCTTGATGTAGTTAAACAAGCAGGGCATAGTTGTCCTACTGTAGCAGGTGCTTATTTGGTGGTTTTAGAGGGGTTAAAGGCTCTATATCCTAATGAGACTCCACAAAGAGGAGAGATAGAGGTAGCTTTTAAAGAGTCTTTGGAAGAGGGGGTATCTGGTGTAATTGCCAATGTGGTTACTCAAATTACAGGGGCTACTGAAATATCAGGATTTAAAGGAATTGGTGGTAATTTTGCTAGACACTCATTAATGAGCTTTAATAATGCGATAGATTCAAGTATCAAGCTAACTAGAAAAGATAATGGTAATAGTGTAGAGGTTATTTATAATCCTAATAGTGTATCTCCATCTCCTCAAATGGGTATGCTTATGAATAAGATAATGAGTGGTGGGGCTTCTATGGAGGATAGAGTATCTTTTGGTAAATTATGGCAAGATAGAGTAGAGAGAATTTTTGGCTCCATATCAGAAGTTATTACTATTAAATAGGGATAAAATTTGAATTTCAATCACTACTTTAAACGACAAATTGAGCTATGGGGAGAGGAGAAACAAAACTATCTTCAAAATAAATCTATTGCTATTATTGGAGCAGGTGGATTAGGTTCATCTTTGGCTTATGCCTTGGGTAGTAGTGGTATTGGACGAGTTGATATAGTAGATTTTGATAGGGTATCGCTTCATAATATTCATAGACAAATAGCATTTACTTTAGATAATGAGAATGAGTATAAGGCTAGTGTAGTATCAAGGGTGATTAAATCTAAATCTCCATTTGTTCAAAGTGATGCTTTTGTAATGGGGTTTGATGAGTTTAGTCAAAATAGTGATATAAAATATGATTTAATTTTAGATGCTACGGATAATCTTCCCTCAAGAGAACTTATTAATAAATATGCAAAAGATAATAATACTCCTTGGATATATGCAAGTGTAGAGGAGTTTAATGGACAAATTTGCTTTTTTGATAAGAGTAGTTTTGGGGTATTTAATATCTCAAATCATACTCCAAAAGGTATATCAGCCCCTATGGTTATGCAGATAGCATCAACTCAGGCTAATATGGCTATTAGATATTTGATAGGATTAGAGATAGATAGAGATAAATTATATTATATATTTTATAATAAAAGTGGTGAGCTTATCACTCAAAAATTTGGTATGCCAATTTAAATAAAAAGGATAATTAAATGGAAGAAAAAATTTTAGCATGTGATAATAAAAAGTGCTTAAAGAGTCAAGAGTGTGAAAGATATAGATTATTTAGTGAGGGTGAAAAAGAGTTTAAGACTCATGGAGGCACACCTGATAAAGGTTGTGGTAAATTTATAAAAATAAAGTAGGTGAGTCAAAGCCTACATTAATTATATATCTACTCCATTCCAAAACTCATCATAACTTAAATTTGTAGCATTTTGCTCTTTTGCAAGTAGTTTCTCATCTTCTGATTTGAAATACTGTTCAAGAGCCTCATCTAACATACTATTAATATCTTTATTTAGAAGCTTTGAATATAGCTCCAGACTCTCTATTTTATCAATTTTTAGTTCCAATTTTATATTTTTCATAATTTCCTATAATAGCTTAAATATTTGAAACAAATTATATCACTTTTTAGGTTTAAAATTATAAATTTTGGATAAAATATTAAAATTTTTATATAAAAAGGATACTAGAAGATGTTTATAGAGGTTGGATTTTTATCATATATTATTAATAGATTTATTGGAATTTTTCCAATAAAACACCCAATAGATTCTATGAGTGATTATATTAACTCATTTAAAGAGAGATTTTATCAAGATACTATTTCACAAGGTGCAATTTTATCTACAACTCTTATTCTAATCACTTTAGGAGTGGTATATTTAATAGATTTATATATTGGGTATATGACAAATTTTTATGTAAAAGTAACTCTTTTGAGTATAATCTCATCAATGATGATTTCATCAAAGGTATCAGATAAAAGTATCTTGACTAATGGTGTTGTAGCTCCACTATTTTATCTAATACTATTTGGGATAGAGGGGCCATTTGTATATAAAGCTATAGAGACTCTAAACTCAATGGTTGCTAAAGATGGAGAGTTTGGCAAAGTCTCTCTTAATTTATATAAGATAGTAAATTATATACCATCTTATATCACATCTATATTCAAAGATAAGATTATAGAAGATAAATCTTTTCAGAAGAGATTAGATATATCTATAGTAGCTTTTTTTATAATTGCTTTATTAATAAATTATTTTATATCAAAATAAAAGAAGAAATATAAGGTAAAAGAGTATGAAAAAAATTAAAAAATTTATAAAAGAGATAATTACAACACTTATAACAATATTTGTAATATCATTTGTAATCAACTATTTTAGAAGCCCAGAGTTAGACTCAAACAAACTGCCTCTAATTCAAGCTTCATTATTAGATGGAAGAGACTTTAATAGTCGTGATATAAATGATACTGTTGTTATTCATTTTTGGGCTACTTGGTGTAAAGTCTGTAAGCTAGAGGTAGATAATATAGAACGATTATCTAAAGATACAAATGTAATCACTATTGCTGTAAATTCAGGTAGTAATAGTGATATAAAGTCATTTATGAAAGAGAGAGATTTATCTTTTGAAGTGATAAATGATAATAATGGTGAGTTATCAAAAAGATTTAAAATAGAGGCATTTCCTACTACTATTATATATGATAAAAATAGAGAGTTATCATTTTTTGAGATTGGTTATACTACAACAGCAGGGCTTAGGGCTAGGGTTGGGTTGAGTAGGTAAAGCAAATTATAGCTATAATTTCAAAAAGATAGGAGATATTTATGATGAAAAATATAAATATAATATTGTTAATAGGTACTTTATTTTTGGGTTCTTGTGGAGAGAGTGATACTCCATATAATACAAGTGAAAATCCGACTACTACAATAAACTATCCATCAATTGGAGATGGCACATTTGAGATGCCTTATATGGTGGGTAGTGGGCTTTATGAGTTTAAGGGGGAGAAGTATTATGCTATTGATGTCAAAAGAGATGATTGTAATGTGCTTCTTTATGGTGTAACTAATTTTGATACTCTCGATGATGCTCTATTTATTGATGCTGGACAAAATAGTGATATTGAACCAAATAATAATTATCTATATGAAAAACTTAATAAAGATAGATATAATATTATTGTAAATAGAAAATCTTACTCAAAATTTGGATTACTCTCTACTTGTATAGATGAGACTTATGGTTCTACAAAGCATATTAAGATATTAAAAGATAATGATAGGGTTGTTATGAGTGATAATAATATATTATATAAATTTACTGTAACTTCTACATCTACAATGTCTCTAAATACTACGGGTGATGATATAATTCTAAGATTATATAATAGTCAAATTGAATCAATATATAATAACTCATCTAATAAACATAGTCGTACCGTTCGTGGTGGTAAATATTATATATTATTATCTAAAATCTCTAAAAACAGTGTAAATTTTGTATTTAATATTGATTGAGTTTAAAAATTATTGGATATAATGTAAAACTTAAACTAAATTAGAGGAAGATCTATTATGAAAATTGCAGTAATTCAAGGACCAAACTTAAATATGTTGGGTATTAGAGAACAAAATATTTATGGACCTATGAAATTAGAAGATATACATGCTCAAATGAAAAATGTAGCAGAACAAAATGGTTTTGAAATTGAATTTTTTCAAAGTAACTTAGAGGGTGAAATTGTAGATAGAATACAAGAGTGTATGGGTGATAGTGATGCTATTATTATCAATCCTGCAGCTTATACTCATACATCAATTGCTATTAGAGATGCGATTAGTGCAGTAAAATTACCAACTATTGAGGTACATATCTCTAATGTTCATGCTAGAGAAGATTTTAGAAGTAAATCTCTTATTGCACCAGTATGTGCAGGACAAATTATGGGTATGGGTGCATTTAGTTACCATTTAGCTATGATGGGAATGATGCAGATTTTAAATGAAGTAAAAGCTATGAGAGAACAACAAGCAGCAGCTCAAGTAGCCCAAGCACAACAACAAGCTTAAGGTAGGGTGGGTATATAACCCACCAATTATTATTAAAGGATAAAAATTGAACTATATTTTGAAAAATGAGAATGCGATATACTATGAGTGTGGTTATAGTAATGATAATTCTATTTTTTTGAGTATAGAAGGTGTCAATTATCTATTTACAGATGGAAGATATGCCCTTGAAGCAAATCCTAGCAATGCAGAGGTAGTAATAGGTAGAAATATTTTAAATTTAGCTATTAGTGTCATTAAAAAATTAAAAATCAAAAAAATATATTTTGACCCAAAAGAGTGGTCTCTATATTCATTTGACATATTAAATAAAAATCTAAAAATAAAATTTAAAGCCGATATAGATTTTTCTCATAAAAAGAGAATTATCAAAACAGCACAAGAGATTAAAAAGCTTAAAAAAGCTGTGGTATTAGGTAGTGATGCTTTTGATAAGTTTGCTAATTATCTATCTTCTAAGGGATATGGTAAAAATGAGTATAGTCTAAATCTAAAAGCAAAAGAGATATTGAGCTATAATGGAAAATATGAACTAAGTTTTGAACCTATTGTGGCTATTAGAGAGAATTCTGCCAAGCCCCATGCTATGGCTACAGGGAAGATATTAGATAAAAGAGATTTAGTTTTGGTAGATGCAGGATTGAAATATCAAAGATACTGTTCTGATAGGACAAGAGTTGCACAAGCAAGAGATGATATGGATTTTGCACTATATCAAGATTTTGGCAAAGTTAAGATGCAAAAAGTTTATGATACGGTAGCAAAAGCGCGAGATATGGCAATAGCAAGAACCAAGAGTGGAATGAGAGCCAAAGATATAGATAAGATAGCTAGAGATGTGATAGAAAAAGCAGGGTTTGGTAAATTTTTTGTACACTCTACGGGACATGGTGTAGGATTAGATATTCATGAGATGCCTTATATCTCATCTAAAAGTAAGACTATTATAGAAGATGGTATGGTATTTACAATAGAACCAGGGATTTATCTACCCAATAAATTTGGGGTTAGAGTAGAAGATATGGTTGTGATAAAAAATGGTAGAGCTGATATTTTATAGGTAAATATTATGAGATTATATAAAAAACTAGATATAGAACGCTCTATTATAAAAACAGAAAAGTATCCATATATAAATGGTAGATATAGTAGTTTTTCTAATAGAGTATTTTTGGGAATTGGTGGGAATATTGGAGATACTACAAGAGTATTTCATAAGCTTTTTGCTTTTTTATCTAAAAGTAACTTAATTGATATAGTAGAGACATCAATTATATTTAAAAATCCACCATTTGGATATAGTAACCAAAATAGTTTTTATAACTCTATTATATTAATCCAAACTCCACTATCTCCTAAATTGCTATTGAGATATATTTGGCAAATAGAGAAAAGATTTAAACGAAGGAGAACCTTTATAAATGCCCCAAGAAGTCTTGATATTGATATTATATTTTATAATAATATTAGACTAAGAGATAAAAATTTAAAGATACCACATATAGGTTGGAATAAAAGAGAGAGTGTGATATTACCATTAAGTACAATGAGAGGAATTTTAAATGCGTCATGATATGTTTAGCGCCCCTACTCCTGAAGAGGCATACTTTAAAGCAAAATCAAAGTATGGATTTGCATTTAGATTAATAAGTGCAAGACAGATACCTATTGAGAATAGTGATGAATATATTTGTGAAATTGTTATAACAGTAGATGAAGAGTTGTATAATCAAAAAAACAGACAACAGATAGTCAATGAAGATAAAGAGATAGAACAAAAAGTAAATATCAAAAGTGCCTTAGAGATTTTTTATAATCGTGGGATAGATAAACACTCTATTGAAAAAATTATATCAAAAATAGATTCTAATGAAATTTTATCTTCGCGAGAAAAGTTAGTAGCTTTTATTATTAGTGAAATTCATAATACTATTAAAATTAAAGATGAGAATTTAGATGGTAAAAATATTATTATGCTTGTAGGGACAACAGGTGTGGGTAAAACTACAACTATTGCAAAACTAGCATCAAGATATAGCCAAGGTATGAAAAAGCAAGTAGCACTATTTAATCTTGATAACTATAAGGTAGGTGCAAAAGAGCAGTTATCTAATTATGCTCATAATATGGGAATTACTCATATATCTATTGATTCATTAGATGAGTTTAGCAGTAAATTAGATGCTATTGAAGAACATGATTTAATTTTGGTAGATACTACGGGGATTTCACCTTTTGATATAGATAAACTACTCAAAAATGTGGAGTATATATTATCTAGCCATAAGTATAAAATATATACAAATCTTGTATTATCAGCCACCGTAAAGTATGAAGATTTACAAGATATATATAATAGTTTCTCATTTTTGGATTTAGATAGTGTGATTTTTACCAAGCTAGATGAGACCAATCATATTGGTTCAATTATCAACTTTTTAATTGATAATCCCAATACTCCTGTAAGTTATCTATCTAATGGTCAAGTAGTACCAACTGATATTGTAATTGATACCAAAAAATATCTATTAGATAAATTTGTAGGGACTCTATAATGAAAAAAGTATTAGTGGGAATGAGTGGTGGAGTAGATTCTACAGTTAGTGCTATTTTGCTACAACAACAGGGATATGAAGTAGTAGGGGTATATATGAAACTTCATACCAAAGAGGGATACCATGAAAAGAACTTTAAAAAAGCTCAGAGAGTAGCAGAGTATTTAGATATTGATATACACTTTTTGGATTTAGAAGATGAGTTTAACTCTAATGTATATAACTATTTTGTAGATAGCTATAGAGTAGGACTTACCCCAAATCCTTGTGTAATATGTAATAGGACCATTAAATTTGGTAAAATGATAGAGTTTGGAGATAGCTTAGGTATAGACTATATCGCAACAGGACATTATGCCAAAACTGATGGAAGATATATATACAAAGCCAAAGATTTATCCAAAGACCAAAGTTATTTTTTGGCTCAAATCAATAGAGATATAGTAGATAGATTGATATTCCCATTAGGAGATATGCTCAAAGATGATGTAAAAGAGTTTGCCTCTAAGATAGATATATTTCAAGATATAGCATCTCAAAAAGAGAGCAGTGAAATATGTTTTGTAGAGAATGATTATACAGAGATATTAGAGAAGTATATGGATATAAATATAGAGGGAAATACACTCAATTCCAAAGGTGAGATAGTAGGAAACCACAAAGGTTATATGCACTATACTATTGGCAAAAGAAGAGGTTTTTTTGTCAATGGTGCTCATGACCCTCATTTTGTATTAGATATTAATGCTCAAGAAAATGAGATAATTGTAGGGAAAAGAGATGAGTTAGCAGTAAGTGAATTTAATATCAAAAATTTATCATTATTTGATGATATAAAAGAGAATTTTAGAGCTACTATAAAAGTAAGATATAGAACTCAAGGTGTAGAGGGAAGTATAAATATAGAAGATAATAGTGTAGTATTAGATACCCCTGTATATGGATTAGCCAAAGAACAAGTAGCTGTATTTTATGATGGTGATAGAGTATTAGGTGGTGGGATTATCTATTGATAATAGAGTTTATATGAAGAAAATATTATTATTACTTACTTTAGATATATTAATATTATTTACCAATGCAGAAGCACTTGATAAGATAAAGCTACAACTTCAATGGAAGCATCAATTTGAATTTGCTGGATTTTATGTAGCAAAAGAGAAAGGTTTCTATGCTGATGTTGGACTTAATGTAGAGTTTGTGGAGTATAAAAATAATACTGATATTACACAAGAAGTTTTAGATGGAAATGCTCAGTATGGTGTAAATTATGCAAGTATTATTGCTCAATATTTAAATGGCAAACCAGTTGTTCTTTTAGCAAATTTCTTTAAACAATCCCCACTAGTTCTTGTAGCTCAATTAGTGATTATCAATCAATTAAGGAGTTAAAAGAGGGTGTAAAAGAATATATAAATAAGTACAATTTTAAGAGATTTTATTCAAGTATTAATAATCAACAACCTATGTATTATTATCTTGAAACTATTAAAAGTGTAGCATAATGTTACAGGTTTGGTGGAAATAGATTGTGTTTGATTTTTGTCTTGACTTTTCAGTCCATTATAGTCGGGAGAGTTATTAAAATAGGAGTGGAGTACCCCAAAAAGGTACTCTTTAATAAGAGTTTATTTCAACCTCTTTGAGTCTCTCCATTATAAGAGATAATTCCATATTGTAGGTTACTTACTTGCTTAAATCCTAAAGCTTTCATAGCGTGTTGTACTTGGAAACTTCTACTTCCTGTATGACAATATACAATAATAGGTGTCTCTTTTTTGCTATTGTGCTCTTCTATTTTAGCATAAAACATTGATGTAGGTACAAGATGGTCAGTCCCAACAATATGTCCCATTCTAAACTCCATATCTTCTCTTACATCAAGTAGTGCAAAATCTACCATTCCTAGTGTTTTTGCTTCTAGTAGTGCTTCTAGTTCATCACCATCTAACTGCTCTTTTTCAAGTAAAACAATAGCCTCTTCTTTAGTCAATCCTCTTGAGTGTTGATGAATAGCCTCTTCCATATTATCTTCTGTTTTTTGTGCATCTGCATACTCTGGCGTACAGAATATTCCACAATGACAAAGTCCTGTTTCAGGTATCTCTTTTTCAAGTGCAGGTTTACATGGACATATTCTATTTTCTGGAGTTTTTTGCTCCTCTTTAGTCTCACCAATTACCATAAAACATGGACAAAATCTCTTGCCATATATCATCTTGTTTCTAGCAAGACCCATAGCAACACCCTCATTTACCTCATCATTAGGATTTTGAACAAAGTTAAATTGTTTATTAACTTTCTCTACAAATTTCCAAGTTTTTTCAAATTCTACTTGAAACTCATCTGAGTTCATATCGATTGGTTTCATATTTTTCCTTTATATAGAGCCGTTTATTTCAGCTCTAATTTTATTTGTAAATTTATTTATATCATCAGCAAATACTTTTATATTTTTGCCAACATCTTTTGCAAACTCTTTTGTTTTATTAAAATCTACACTAAAAGTTCCATTATCTAATTCAATACCAATATCTTTAGTTACCTTTAGAGTTTTAGATTTTAATTCAATAGAGAGTTTTTTACTCTTATTTTTGATATTTTTACCTAAGTCACTAAAGTAACCTTTGGCTTTGTTAGTATCAATTGATACTATACCATCTTTTGATGAAAATCCTATTTTTTTGACTATACTGATATGCTCTTTTTTATCTTTTGTATCAGAAATAGTCGTAATAGTTCCATTTTTATCTTTTTTAATCAAAACTATTTCAGATTTATTAAATATTTTAGACTCTTTTCCCTCTTGTGTCAATTGAGCAAAACTTAGTGATGTAATTAATACTATCATATATAAAAATTTCATTCTAAACTCCTATTTAATTTGCTAAAAACCATTTTCTTTTTATATCTAAAAACTTATCAAAGTTTTCTACAAAAATATCTAATAATTTAGGGTCTAGTTTTATACCCCTTTCTCTTTTGATTACCTCTAATGCATCATCTTCATTGAGTATCTTTGAATCATAACATCTATATGCTGTTAATTCATCAAAATAATCTACAACTGCTGTAATTCTTGAATATATAGATATATCTTCACCCTTAAGTCCATTAGGAAAACCACTACCATCCCAATTTTCATGATGTGAAGCTGTAATATCTCTAGCCATTTGTATAAGATTAGTATCTTCTAATCCCTCTAATACTTTTAATCCAAGTTGGGTATGAGATTTGTATTCTACTGTATCGCTATCAGATAATTTATTCTTTTCTATTCGTAATAAACCAATATCATAAATTGCCATAGAGTAAAAGATATTCTCAATATCTTGTTTATCAATACCATAAAGTTTTGCTAAAAGTGATACATAATCACCTAATCTCTCGGTAGAGTGCTTATCTCTATGTCCATTTTTATGAGCCATATCTCCAAGCTTTATCAAAAGTTGTTTCTGAGAATTATCAGCTATTTTAAGTGCATTTTGAAGATTATATAACTGTTCATTATTAATAGCATTAGAACTATATGCATCTGCTTGAATATCACTTAGTATATCTGTAAATCTCTTAATCTTAATATTATTAGCTACTCTCATTTTAAGCTCTGTTGGACTATAAGGCTTAGATACAAAATCATTCGCACCTAGCTTATAGGTTCGTTTTTTCTCATTCTCTTCAGATGTAACTATAATCACTGGAATAAGAGAGTAATCATCACTACTTTTAATAATTTTAAGAGTCTCAAACCCATTCATTTGAGGCATCATCAGATCAAGTAAGATAATATCTACTTTACCATTTTTCAGAACTTCTAATGCCTCTTTGCCATTCTCTGCTCGTAAAACTGTAACATTTGGAAACTCTTCAAATATAGCAGATGCCAACTCTTGGTTAAACTCATCATCCTCTACACTCAAAAGAACAATTTTACCAAAATTTTCTAAACCTATCATATCATATACTCCTAATCTTTTTCATTTAAAAGAAGTGTTAATAAATCTAATAACTTTGTTTTTGGTTCATTAATTGCCAAAAAATCACCAGATTCTGATATTTTTTGTAAATCTCCTGCAAGTGTAGCAATATCAGATAATCCGATATTAGAACATACTCCTCTAAGTACATGAAAGTCTTCAATAAGTGCTTTTGTATCTTTATTATCAAAACTTACTTCTACTCTATCTTTATAATCAGCTATACTTTTAAGAGCTTTAGATAGTAGTTTATTGGCAATATCTGTATTAAAATTGTTTCCAAGATGCTCATAAGCTTTTTGCTTCATCTCTTTCCCACTCAACTCTACTAAAGCCTCTCTATCTTTTTCCTCTTTACTCTCTTCTTCAGTTGAGAACTCATTATTTATTAATTTAAGGAGTTTATTTTCTATATCATCTTTAGATAGAGGTTTCTCAATAAAATCATTCATACCAGAATCACTAGCTGCAATTTTATCCTCTTTATAAACATTTGCACTCATACATATAATAGGTATCTCTTTATCAAACTCTCTAATAGCTCTTGTAGCATCAAGACCATCCATAATAGGCATTCTCATATCCATCAAAATTGCATCATATCTCTTAATTTTTGCTTTATTTACTGCCTCTTGACCATTGACTGCTGTATCACAAGTGATAGAGAAGAAGTTATTTAACATCTCTTTTTCATACTCACGATTTAGTTCTACATCTTCTACAATTAAAATCTCCAATTTAGAATAATCTACATCTGCTTCTATCCCAAAGAACTCTTGTGAATAGATATTTTCCATATCTTTTACAAATCTTTGATATGGTAGAGGTTTATATATAACTGTATCAAATTCAGTAAAATGATTTTCACTATCACTAGGTATAAGTGCGATTAGTTTAATATCAGGGTTGATAGCTTTTAGAGTACCTGCAATATGAGTCGTATGATTTTTAAATATCTCCATATCAAATACGGCTATATCATAAAATCTTCCACTTACAACCATCTGAACTAATGATGAAGTTATATCAGAATTTTCTACACAATAGTTTTGGAAATTTACACCTAACTCCATAAACTCTTTTGATATTTTCTCAACAAAATCATCACGATTTGCAAACATCATAATATTTGCACCCTTTAACTCTTGACCTATCTCTTTTTTCTGGGATACATCTACTATAATTGTCGTACTAAAGCTACTTCCCACACTCTCTTTAGATTCCACATTAATACTACCCTCCATAAGATAAGCTAACTTTTGAGAGATATACAATCCTAACCCAGTACCTTGTGTTTTATCAGTAGATTTAAATGGTTCAAAAAGTTTATCTTTTATTTCAAGAGGGATACCATTACCTGTATCATCTATATTAATAGTGATTTTTAACTTTTTATCCTCTAACTCTTCAATTGATTTAACATAAAATCTAATTGAACCTTGCTTTGTAAATTTAGCAGCATTTGATAATAGATTAATAAAAATTTGTTTAAGTCTTTTATCATCGGATATAATAGGGTAATCAAGCATTGGAATATCTGTGATAAGCTCCACATCCTCAGATATTTTTGATTTGATTAAATTTGCACACTCATTTAAAATATCATCTAAATCAAACTCTTTTAATGATAATTCTATTCTATTATCTTCTAGTTTTGCAACATCTAGCAAATCACTAATAAGTGCTAATAGATGGTCTGAACTCTGTACAATATTATTTAGGTATCTAACTTGCTTGTTATTTAATGCTGTATCTTCTAAAAGCTCTGCATAACCCAAAATTGCTGTAAGTGGTGTACGAAGTTCATGAGAAACTGAAGCAATAAATCTTTTTTCGTTACTTAATGACTCTTCTAGTTCTTTGTTTACTTTTGTAAGTAGATGAGATAGAGTAAGTTTATCTTCATTTGATTTGAGATATTTTGCCTCCGTTTTTTTCATCTGCTTGTCTAAAATATCAAGCTTTTTATTTAATACCACCTTACTACTTGATTCTGGTAAATTATTTATAATTGTTTTAATAGGTTTGATAAACATATACTACTCCTTCTCTTTTAATAATGCTGTAACAAATGTTTCATTATGGAAGCCATATCCACCAGGGAATGCACCAATCTCTCCATATACAAAACAACCAATCAGTGGTGCTTTTGTAGCTTCATAGGCTACCTCTATCTCTTTGTGTGTTAATGCACCCAAAACCTGCTTTCTTGAACAACATGGGAATACTAAAACGATATCAGCTTCAAAGTTACTATTCTCTGATACTACCTTATTAAGACTATCTTCAACATGGTCAATAATACCTTTACCCTCTGGTGCAGATATTCTTACCTTTGATTTCTCTTCAACATGCCCTGCAAAAATTAGTGAACCATTCTCTTCATCAATATCAAGAACGGCACGATATACAACCTGTCCATTTCTCATAGTTACCTCTAAAGGATACTCAATACCAGTTTGTGGCATATCAATAGTTGCAACATAAAGATATGTTTTATAAAACTCTATCGCAGGACGATTATCTATCTCATAAACAATATTTTTATCAGCTTTTGTTACTAGTTTCTCTTTTCCTATACCAGTCCAACCAAAAGCCCTTGCACCAACTACATCAATTTTGCTATTATCTATTGTCAATACTACTATACCATGATTTGTAAAGTTTTGATTAGAGAAAACAAAAGTATCTTTGAGTATCAAATCATCTCCTGCTGCTCCACCAAAAGCATAAATGATACCTGTTGATAAAATTCCTTGAGTATAGGCATCATTATCAAATGCTAATCCTGCAGTAACTGTAATAATACTACTATCTTCAAATTGAGATTTTGACCACTCTCCAACTTGTTCACCTATATTATAATAATTATCTCCATCAACAGATAGAAGTTTCAAAGCAATTGCATCAGGATTAATATCTACAAGCATACATACAATACTCTCTTCTATCTCATTGACACCCATCTCCTCATTGGCAAAAACTTCACCAACTGTTGTTGCACCAAATACCAAAAATTTATACTTATGTAATTCTGCCTCTAGTTTTCTTACATCATAAGAAACAGATGTATAAATAAATGCTAATGATGGTTTAAAATCATTTTTAACCACCTCATCAATCTCCTCTATCAAATCTTCAATAGAGTATGCACTAATTATTTTATTTTTCATCTTCTAAATTCCTTTTTTAATTTACTTCACTCTCTTCTATCTCTTTTTTTATCTCAATAAACTCATGAAAATATTGTAAAAATCTTTTAGATAGATATGGGTCAAACTTCTCTCCACTTAATTTAGCAAATAATTCATAAGCCTCTTTATGTGTATATCTAGGGGGCGTACGATAACTTCTGTAGCTAAGAAGTGCTTCAAATGTCTCTACAATCATTACAATCATAGCCTCACTACTAATAGACTCCCCCTCTATCTGATATGGCACACCTTTACCATTATAAGACTCTCTATGTTGTAGTACCACATTTTTGGCTACTTTTATAAAATCAGTTTCAATAGAGTTAGATAAAAGCTGATGACCCAATAAAATATATTTACCATAATTTCTTCTATCTACTTCACTAAATTTATTCTTATTATCCCATATATTTTTGACACCCATCAAACCAATATCTCTTACTCTTGAAGCTACATAGATATTTTGTATCTCATTAGCACTAAAACCTAATTTATTAGCAAACTCTTTTGTAATTGTTGATATGACACGCATCTGTAATTTTTCAGTAGGATTAGAGATAACCTTAAGTGAAGCTAATTTATTAAAAAATTCTCTTTGTGATTTTTCTATACTCTCTTTACTATAATTTACCTTCTCTTTACTCTCTACTCTTTTGACAATACTATGTTTATTTTTAATTGTGTTATATATACTCAATCTCAAATCATCTAAATCAAAAGGTTTAAGTATAAATCCATCAGCACCTTTATTATAAAGTTTTTGCTTAATATCTGTTTCAGTAGTCATTATTACTACTGAAATATGACTATATCTACTACCTTTTTTAAGTTGTGCTAAGACCTCATAACCATCCATTTTAGGCATATGTAAATCAAGAAGACATATATCAATACTCTCTTTATTCATAATCTCTATAGCATCTAATCCATTCTCTGCTTCCCAAAAATTGATATTATCCATTTTACTTAAAAGTGACTTTACAAGCAATCTACTAAATGGGTCATCTTCTACGATAAGCATATTAATATTGCCCAAACTTGCCAATAACTCTTTTATATCCATAGTCACTCCTATTTTTTTTATTACTATAATCTTATCTAAAACTTAGATAAAACTTTTATATTAAAATCAATTATCTACTACTTATTAATATATATTACTTATTGTAACATATATAATAACATTAGATTAAGATAATATCTCATAAGCCTCTTCAATACTATTTGCATTTTGAGTAACAAACATATATATAGAAGCATTTAATCTAGCTAATTTTAAAAATTCATCAGATGGATTCTCTATTTGAGATATAGATTCTTCAATAGATATTTTATCCCATGATTTACTGTAGTTAATACCATAATCTTTAGGTTCTATTATAAACTCTTCTAACTTCCCATTATTAGAAATCCATAAACGACCCTTTGAAAATAGTTCAGGAGTTCCCTCATTACCCTGAATTAAAGCAAATCTTTTATAGCGACTAGAGAAAATTTTATTATATTTCTCTACATAAGGCTTATGAAATACTCCTGTAATAGCATAATCACTATTTGCTATTTTTGGTAACTTCTCAATTGTATTAAACCCTGTTCGTAATCCTAATCTCATACGAATATCAGAAAGTTCACTCATCTCTTTAAAAAACTCTGCTCTATCAAAATATTTAATATTAGAGTTGAAATCTATCTTATTAGATATATCTTTAATAGTAATTCCACCCTTTGCAGGTGTAAGCTTATCACCTGTTACTACTAAATTAATACCTTTCTCTTCCAATATTTTACCTACAAGTGGTAAAATATATGGATTTTTTGCTTTTCCATCAAAAGGATAACCCAACTCTAGTGAATTAGGCACTGTAACAGGAGTAATAAACTCATCACAAGCCTCTAATGCCCCACTAAATTCTGTAATTGTCTCAGGCTTCAATCTCCAACCCAATAAAAATGCCGAAATCTGTTCATTATGTATCTCTTGATTTAATATCTGTCTCATCATATCCTTTGATTCATCAAAACTCAAATCTCTATTACCCTTAACACCTGTACCAACTGCATGTATATATTTGAAAAAATCCATTTATCCTCTTTAAAATCTAGTTTTTTATATTTGCTATGATATACTATCTATACTTAAAACTAAAGGTATTAAATGAATCAAGAACTTATAACTATACTAGTAATGACATTTCCTATGCTAATATTTAGTATATATCCTGGAATTGCACTCTCAAATTGGGCAGATAAGAGATATCAAATCTCAGAAACTCAAAAAAGAACTATTATGGTGGTTACAACAGTAGTGTTTACACTCACTTTATCTATTTTACTCTATTATATTTAGAAAAATTGATTAATGTCAATTATTTTAATTTAAAATAGTGTTAAACTACAAAAAGGTTCTGAAAATAACTATAAATTTATAAAGGAGTTCAGTCATGGTAGATCCGTCTGTAATAAGACCAGAAATCGCTTTGAATGATTTTTTACCAATATTTGTTTCTTCTTCTCTTGTTTTAGTTTTTGGAGGTCTCTATGTTGGTATTTTTACGGCTGTAAAGGTTGGTCTGCTTAAAAAGTGGGCTATGCCTTTTGCTTATATGTTTTGGGTTATAACATCTTATTGTTTATATATAATGGGAAGTTTGATGCATGTAGGTGAATTTACAGCAAAGGCTTTGGTGGTTGCAATGATAGGGTATCTTTTACTCCCTCACGCAGTCTATTATATGCAAGATCAAGTTCACGAAGAGAATGAGCATTGATGTTGCATTTAACTACAACTATCACATTTTAGGAGGATAGAGTGGCTAATAAATCAGTATGGAGTGATAATCGTTTCTGGGCTCGTTCAGCAGCATGGATTTCAGGTTTCGCTTCAGTATTATTAATTTGGTTAACATTTGATACATCTGTACAGATTTCGATGGGTACAGATTCAGATTTAAAAAATGGTGTAACTAAGAGAGTTCCTGCTCCGACAGTTATTAATTATAAAATTACTTATGAGATGAGTGCAAAGCGTGGACACGAAGTGCCAATCATCGGTGGTAATGATGGTAAAGGTATGTCTTTATTTCAAGAAAAAGAGAAATTCTTTGGAAAAGATGATTGGTCTGAAAAAGAGGCTGCTGAGATGCTTCACTTAGGTAAATTAGCATCACAAACTAAAAACTGTATGAACTGTCATACACTACTTGGAAATGGTGCATATTATGCTCCAGATTTAACAAAAGCTTGGTTAGACCCAGCATGGAGTAGTACTGGTGCATTACAACCAATGACAGGAAAAACTACAAAAGAGGAAGCTATGGCTGAATTTTTACAACATCCATCTAAATATCCTACACATGCTCGTATGATGCCAAATCTTGGTATTACAGAAAAAGAGGCTAGAGGATTGGTAGCATTCCTTAAACACATGAGTAGTATTGATACAAATGGTTTCCCTAGAAACTTTGGAAAAATGCAAGGAGCTGTAAATGGCAAGTAAACTTTTAGATAACCCTTTTACAGGTGTTGGTAGCGAATCAAGACAATTAGCAACTTGGTATTTTACTTTTGCTGCTATTTTATTTGGAGCTCAACTTTTATTTGGTTTAGTTATTGCAATTCAATATGTATCTCCAGGATTTTTATTTGAAATAATAGATTTCTCTGTTGCTAGAATGTTACACATTAATGCACTTGTTGTATGGATGGTGTTTGCAATGTTTGGTTCTGTTTATTGGCTATTGCCTGATGAGACTGGAATTGAAACAGTTGGTATTAAAATCGGTAAATTACTTTACTGGGTATTTGTAGTAGCTATTGTTATAGTTGTTTTAGTATATCTATTTATTCAAGTAGGACCTGCTGATGAGATGTCAATTTGGTTTATTCATGAGGGTAGAGAGTATATTGAAGCTCCAAGATGGGCTGACCTTGGTATTGTTGTAGTTGCACTTGGATTTGTTGCAAACTTATTTATGACAGGTATCAAAGGTAAACAAACAGGAATTATTACAGTTTTAATGGCTAATATGATTGCTTTTGCTGGTCTATATTTAGCAGGTATGTTCTTTACAGATAATATCTCAGTTGATCAATACTGGTGGTGGTGGGTAATACACCTTTGGGTTGAAGCTACTTGGGAAGTATTTGTTGGTGCTTTAGCTGCTTATGGACTTATTCAAATGATTGGTGCTAGTCGTAAAGTTGTTGAGATGTGGTTATGGATTGAGGTAGCTATGCTATTTGGTTCTGGTATCCTTGGTTTAGGACATCATTACTTCTGGATTGGTACACCTGAGTATTGGTGGGAAATTGGTGCTTTATTCTCTGCACTAGAGCCTTTACCACTTGTAGCTATGTTTATTCATGTTATGTATGATTGGGGTAAACAACAAGGTAAGAAAAGTCTTGATGGAACAGGTGAATCTGTTGTAAATAATCAACCTGCTTTCTTATGGTTCTGGATGAATGCATTTGGTAACTTCTTGGGTGCTGGTGTATGGGGCTTTTTCCACACATTACCACAAGTAAACCTTTATACTCATGGTACACAATTTACATCAGCTCATGGTCACCTTTCGTTCTTTGGTGCTTACGCGACTATTCTTATTGGTATGATGTATCTTGCTATTCAAGGTAAAAATAAAATTAAAGTTATGAAAAATACTAAATCTTCACTTTGGGCTTTAGGATTAACTGTTGGTGGTGTAGTAGGAATGACTATTGCTCTTACTATCTCTGGTTATGTTCAAGTACTTGTGAGTAGAGCTCAAATGGGTGCTACATGGTCTGGTTATTTTGATGGACAAGCAAGCGTATGGTTTGCACAAGGTATGGATTGGAGACTTATTATGGGTGTTGTAACATTCGCTGGTTTCATATTCTTAATCAAAGATTTTTTAACAACTGGTCAAAATCCAGTACATCAAAAATAAGGATATATTATGATAGAACCATTAACAGATGTCGTACCTAGTTTTTTTGCAATACTTAATCAAGGTCCATTGACTTTGACTATATTCTTGCATACAATAATTGTATTACCAATGATTTGGGTATATAAACAAGAAAAAGCTAGATTAGATAGCGAAGCTTAGGCTCAATTGTTGGGTTGAAAAGCCCAACTTATCTTAATAAAAGGAGAAAAAATGAGATTTAATAAATTAGTTATGTCAGTAGCAGCTATGAGTGTGGTAGCTTCAGGTCTATTTGCAGGTACATCAAATATGGATTTTGCAGCTAAGTTTGAAAAAGAGTGTCAAGGTTGTCACGGTCCTATCCACCAAGGTGGTGTTGGTTCAGACCTTAGACCAAAAGCTCTTAAAAAACAAGAGGCACATGTTCTTGTAGAAAAGATTTTAAATGGTGTAGAGAATACTGCTATGCCAGCATGGAGTAGTAGTTTTTCAAAAGATGATGCAGCAGGTATGATTGACTGGTTAATGGACTGGAAAAATACTGTTGAGCTTACTCTTGACCTTGATGAAGTAAAAAAGACTTGGACAAAAATGGCTGATAGAAAAGCATTAGCTAAAAAATATCCAAAACCAACAGAGGTAAAATCAGTTCTTGATATTACATTTGCAACAGAAAGAGATGCATCTTTGGTTGACTTTATCGACTCAACTACAGGTAAAGTTTTATCTCGTCATAAAGCTGGATTTGCAGTTCATGTTACTGTAACTAATAAAAAGAATCCTAGATATGCTTACTCTATCTCTCGTTCAGGTAAACTTACAATGTTTGATATCGGAGCACCTGGTCAACCAGCACTTGCTTCTGTTCAAGTTGGACAAGAGTCTCGTGGTCTAGCAGTTTCTCCAGATGGTAAATATGTAATTGCAGGTAACTATAACCCAGGTGGTGCAGTACTTTGTGATGCTATGACTTTAGAGCCATTAAAAGCATTTGATACTAGCCGTGTAATTGACCCTGATGGACAAATTGGACCATCTCGTGTAGCTTCACTTGCTGATACTCCTTATGGACCATACTTTGCAATGGCACTTAAAGATGCTGGACACACATATATTATTGATTACTCTAAACCAAACTTCCCAATTGTAGGAGATATTCCAAATATTGGTAAAATTCTTCATGATGCATTCTTGAATGAAGATGAAGGTAAAGATTTTGGTAGATACTTTATGATTGCTTCTCAAGGAAGTGATGTTGTTGGTATCGTGGATTTCAAAGAGAAAAATCTTGCTGCGAAAATTCACACAGGTAAAAAATCTAAGCCACATCCAGGTCAAGGTTCATCTTGGTTCAATAAAAAAATGGGTAAACAACTTCACGCTACTGTTTCTATGAACATTGGTTCAATTGTTATTTGGGATTCAGAGTGGAAAGTAGTTAAAAAAGTAGCAACAGCTGGTGGTGGTCTATTTGTAGGTACTGCACATCATACTCCTTATGTATGGGCTGACTGTGTACTTGGTAAACCAGCTAAGTATAATGAAGTTCATCTTATGAATAAAGAGACTTTAGAGATTGATAGAATTATTAAAGTTGGTAAGAAAAAAGGTCAACTTATTGATGCTAAAACTAAAAAAGTTCTTCAAGAGTGGGATGCAACTCAACATGAGGCAGTACCTGTAAATGAGGTAGCTTCTAAAGTAAGCAAAGAGAAATTAATGCCTATGCCTGTTAAAGTTGGCGCAGTAGTTAAAAATCCAGTTCAACCTAGACTTCTTCATGCAGAACCAGCTAACCATGGTGAGTGGACAATGATTTCTGAATGGACAACTGGTAGAATCGGTATCTATGAATCTAAAACAGGTAAGTTTGTTAAATATATTGAAAACTTAACAACTCCTACATTTACATATTCAGTAGAACATAGACAACATATCCCAGGTGCATAATCTGTAATTAGTCTATAAAACAAAAGTGTAAAGTTTAACTTTACACTTTTTATGTTATAATTCTTCTAAAGGATTATGACATGAAAAATATTTTTAAAATCTCAGGCTTTTTACCCTATCTTATTATCTTAATTTTAAATGTCATTGTTGATATTGGACATAAAATTACTATTAGTAATGTACTTATTAAAAGTTATGATGGTGATAATCTAATCATACTTACAGCAATTATCAATATGTTAATTTTAATACCATTTGTTATGCTATTTTCTCCATCTGGTTATATAAGTGATAAATATCCCAAAAATATAGTTATTAAATATGCCTCATTAATCGCTATTGGATTAACTATTTTAATCACTATATCATATTTTGCAGGTTGGTTTGTAGTATCATTTATAGCTACTCTACTATTAGCTACACAGAGTGCTATATACTCTCCTGCTAAGTATGGATTGATTAGAGAACTTGTAGGTGAGGATAATCTAGGTGGTGCTAATGCTATTGTACAATCTGTTACTATTGTATCTATTTTGCTAAGTTCTATTATATTTACTGTAATCTTTGAGTATTTATATAGTGGTAAATTAGACCCTAATATAATACTTCAATCTCTTGTACCTATTGGATTTATACTAATTATTCTAAGTTCACTAGAGGTATTTTTTGCATTTAAATTACCATTATTTAAAGCTAAAAATCCAAATAGTAAATTTAAAATCAAAAAATATTTTGACTCTACATATCTAAGAGTAAATCTCCAAAAGATACAAAAAGATAAAAATATATGGCTTAGTATCTTGGCATTAAGTATATTTTGGGGAGTAGCACAGGTGGTTATAGCCTCTTTCCCTGCCCATTATAAAACTATTACAGGAAGTAGTGATACAATTATAATTCAATCAATTCTAGCTATATCATCTATTGGGCTTATTATTGGTTCAATCATAGCAGGATACTACTCTAAAAAACATATTGAACATGGTTTTATTCCTATATCTGCTATTGGTTTATCACTATCACTATTTGGATTTGCTATCACAAGTGATACTACATCTTTATATATTATAAGCCTACTATTTGGATTTTTTGGAGGGCTTTTTATAGTCCCACTTAATGCCACTATTCAATATTTTGCACCTCATCAAAGTATGGGCAAGATTTTAGCAGGTAATAACTTTATTCAAAATATAGTTATGATTATATTTTTAACTACATCAATATCATTTGTATATTTGGGTTTTTCTACTATAAATCTATTTATTCTAAGTTCATTTATTATGTTTGTAGGAGCTTTATTTGCAATAGGACAACTACCTCATCTATTTACAAGAATGTTACTATTTCCTCTACTTAGAAGTAGATATAAATTAATTGTAGATGGGGTAGAGAATATTCCAAAGCAAGATGGTGTAATGCTACTAGGAAATCATATTAGTTGGATTGATTGGCTAGTAATTCAATTAGCATCTCCTAGAGCTATTAAATTTGTAATGTTTAGAAGTATCTATAATAAATGGTATCTAAGATGGTTTTTACAATTATTTGATGTAATAGCAATTTCAAGTAGTGCAAGTCGTACATCTATGGCAACAATTAGAGATAGATTAGATAATGGTGAGGTGGTAGCAATTTTCCCTGAGGGGCATATTAGCTATAATGGACAGTTAGGAGAGTTTAAAAGAGGATTTGAGATGATACTCAAAGATACCACTCACCCTATTGTTCCATTTTATATGAGAGGTTTATGGGGTTCATCATTTTCAAGGGCTGATGATAAATTCAAAGAGATTGTCAAAAAAGATAGAGATATAATCGTAGCATTTGGCAAACCATTACCATCAACAAGCAATCACGAAGTAGTCAAACAAAAAGTTATGGAACTCTCTTATGCTACTTGGGATAGATATATTAATTCAAGCCAACCTTTACAGTATCAATGGATAAGAGAGGCTAAATCAAAACTATTTAAAAGAGCCATAGTAGATAGCTTAGGAATGGATTTAAGTAATGGTAAATTTATCACAGCAGTTTTACTATTTGCCAAAGAGTTCAGAGGTTATAAGGGGCAAAATATAGGTATTATACTACCATCATCTGCTATTGGTGGGATTATTAATATGGCTCTTTTAGTAATTGGAAAAACCGTAGTTAATCTAAATTATAGTGCAGGAGTAAAAAATATATCAAAAGCGATTAAAGATGCTAATATAGAGACTATCATCACATCTCAAAAATTTATAGATAAACTAGAATCAAAAGGATTTATTTTTGATAAGTTTATACATAGTAAATTGATAAAAGCCGAAGATATTTCACCTAAATTTAGCAAAAAAGATAAACTCATAGCTCTACTAGAAGCATTTATATCTCCTATATGGCTACTAAAATTATTATACTTTAAAAAAGTAGATATGGATAGTCTATCTGCTATTTTATTTAGTAGTGGTAGTGAATCCACACCTAAAGGAATAGAACTTACCCACAAAAATCTAATAGCCAATATTAAGCAGGTTTCATCTCTATTAAATTTCAAAAGTGATGATGCGATATTAAACTCACTACCAATATTTCACTCATTTGGACTAACTGTTACCCTACTCTTGCCTCTAAGTAAAGGTGTAACCATTATTAGTATTCCAGACCCAACAGATGCCCTAAGCGTAGGTAAATTATCTACTAGGTATAGAGCCACTATTATATTTGGTACATCTACTTTTTATAGAATATATACACGAAACAAAAAACTCCACCCACTAATGTTTCAAAGTGTTAGAATGGCAGTAGCAGGAGCAGAAA
Source organism: Campylobacteraceae bacterium (assembly GCA_027065045.1). GTDB lineage: Bacteria > Campylobacterota > Campylobacteria > Campylobacterales > Sulfurovaceae > FS08-3. Next base: position 30,378 of record JAMOOX010000020.1, read on the forward strand.
AATTAAATGAAGATGTAGCAAAAGCATTTAGAGATAAATTTGGTATCACCCTATATGAGGGATATGGAGCAACAGAAACAACCCCCGTAGTATCTGTAAATATGCCAAATGCAATAGAACCAGACTCAATGGCACTACTTGTTTCAAATAAGCCCCAAAGCGTAGGACAACCTCTCCCTGGGACTGTAATTAAAATCGTAAATCCAAATACCCTAAAAACACTTCCAATAGGAGAAGATGGTATGATATTAATAGGTGGTGTACAAGTAATGAAAGGCTATCTAAACAACCCCACCAAAACAGATGAAGTAATTGTAGAGATAGATGGAATTAGATACTACAAAAGTGGAGATAAAGGGCATATTGATAGTGATGGATTTATATTTATAATAGATAGATATAGTAGATTTGCCAAAATAGGAGGAGAGATGATAAGCCTACTTAATATTGAAGAGGCTCTTGAAGATGAGAATATAGAGGTAATGGCACTATCTATACCTGATGATAAAAAAGGAGAAAAAATAGTAGTATTATATGTAGATAATGAAAATGTAATCAAAGAGAGAGCCAAAAAACTAGATAATATAATGAGACCAAGTAGATATATCCAAGTAGATGAACTTCCTAAATTAGTTAGTGGGAAAAGTGATTTTGGTAGGGCAAAAGAGATAGTTATAAGATTAGGTGCTTAAGATAATCAAGATTTAGTGGGTTATAAAACCCACTTTATTTTTTGGAATCTATTTAGCAGATGCCTCATACATTTTAACTGCTTTGTTCATATTTTTTAATAATGGGATATTCGCTTCATTTGCTTTTTTAAGAGCTTGAGCTGAAGTATCTGCATTTTTTACGATTGGAGCATAATCTGCCCATAGTTTTGATACTACTTGAAGTTGAGTTTTGATATTCTCTTTTTTACAGTTAGCGATTAAATCATTAAGTGTTGTCTCAAACAGTGATGCTGTTTTTTTGATATTAGCTGTATTTGCTTCTACATCAATACCATTAGCAATTAATAGTAACTCTTTTGTCATTTTTTGAGTTAGCATTCTCTGTTTTCCTGCTAGGTTGATAGTTTTTGCCATTTTAGGGTCTAATTTTGAACCACTAGCTTTAGCAAACATACCTACTGCTTTGTTCATATTTTTAAGTAGAGCGATATTTGTTGAAGCAACAGTTGCTAAATCAGCTTTTTCTATACTTGCTTTAAATGGTGTCCATAAATCTGAAACTACTTTAAGTTGAGCCAAAATATCTTTGTCTGTTGTAGCAGGAAGATTTAGAGTAGTATCTCCAGATATTAATCCTTTTAGAGTCTTATCAAATAGTGCTACTGTTTTTTGGAGAGCTTTAGCATTTGCATCTGCATTGATACCTTTAGCTACCATAAGAACCTCTTTACTCATTTTTTGAGTTAGCATTCTCTGTTTTCCTGCTAGATTAATTACATTAGCACTTTGATTAATTGTTTGAGCCGATGGGGCTGTTGTGGCAGTAGAAGCCTCTGCATTTAAACCTAGAGTCAAAGAGCTACTTAGAGCAACAATTGTTAATAATCTTTTCATATAAAAATCCTTTACTTATAAAATATACTGAACTATATCATAAATGTACTTAATATAATATCAATTTAGGCTAAAGCTCAAATAATTAATCTTATGATATAATTCTATCTAAGGTACAGTGGGTAGTTGCTGGTAAATTTAATTTACGAGAGGAAAGTCCGGGCTACGCGTGAGACAAAACTCCATCTAACAGATGGCCAGAGTAATCTGAGGGCAAGTGCAACAGAGAGAAGTCAGCCTCTTATAGAGGTGAAGGTGAAAGGGTAGGGTAAGAGCCTACCAGTGCTTATGGTAACATAGGTAGCTAGGTAAACCCTGTTTGTAGCAAGAAGTATATGGTTGAAGTTTCACATTTTTAGTACTTCGCTTGAGTCTTATAGCAATATAAGACCTAGATAAATAACTATCCAAGACAAAACCCGGCTTATAGCTGTGCCTTACTTATATCACACATTTTATAATTGTTTAATCATTGGAGTAATTTTGATAAAAATAGGTACTGATATTGTAGCGATAGATAGAGTAGATAAAGCACTCAAAAAGTTTGGAGATAGATATAAAGATAGATTTTTAACTCAAAATGAGCAAAAATTATCATCTAAAGTAGAATCTATTGCAGGATATTGGGCATCAAAAGAGGCTATCTCCAAAGCTTTGGGATGTGGGATTGGAAATGAACTTAGATTTGATGATATTGAGATATATAAAGATAGTAAAAATGCTCCACACTTTAGATTAAAAGAGCGTAGCAAATTTAAAATCAAACAATCATCTCTATCAATCTCTCATGATGGTGGATTTGCTATTGCTGTAGTAGTTATAGAACTATAAAACATCTCTAATATTTATATAATCAAACTCTTTATACTCTTTTGATTGTTTTTCTATTGCTTTAATTGCCATTCTATCGGCCAACTCATTGCCCTCTACTCCTGAGTGTCCTTTGACATGCTTTATCTCTACTTTGGTTTGAATTGTATCAAATAGATTATGAGCTAATTTAATAAGTTCTAAATTTTTAATCTCTCCACCTTTTTTTTTCCAACCATTTTTTTTCCAACCATAAGCCCATTTACTAATACAATCTATACTATATTTAGAATCGCAAAAAATAGTTGTCTTATTACTATTATCATTGGCTATTAAGAGTGCTTTATATAGTGCTTTGAGTTCTGCTGTGTTGTTTGTGCCATTTGGTTCATAATCACCATATAAGATAGTTGGATTTTTATCACCATCATAAATAGCTAATCCACTGCCAGATTTACCAGGGTTACCTTGACAAGCACCATCACAATATATTTTGAGAGTATTCAACTCATATTTAATTTTCATCTCTTTATTATCCTTGTTTTTTAGGATTATAACAAGTTTATCTTGTATTTCTCTTTTAACCCACCTTAAGCCCCTTTTTAGTATAATCAATCTTAAAAATTAGAGGGTACTAAATTTATGCCAAAACGAGATGATATAAAAACAATTTTATTAATAGGTTCAGGTCCAATTGTTATTGGTCAAGCGTGTGAGTTTGATTACTCTGGTACACAAGCAGCTAAAACTCTTAAGGAGTTGGGTTATAAGGTAGTTTTGATTAATTCAAACCCTGCTACTATTATGACAGACCCAGAGTTTGCTGATAGAACTTATATTGAACCAATTAATGAAGATGTAATAGCTAAGATTATTGAAAAAGAGAGTGTAGATGCTATTTTACCTACAATGGGTGGGCAGACTGCACTAAATGTAGCTATGAATATGCACCAAAAAGGTATGCTTAATGGTATAGAGTTTTTGGGTGCTAATCCAGAGGCTATCAAAAAGGGTGAAGACCGTTCAGAATTTAATGAAGCTATGGTTAAGATTGGTATGGATTTACCAAAAAGTAGTAATGCTTATAGTGTTGATGAGGCTATTGAAGTAGCTCTTGAAATTGGTTTTCCTGTAATTAGTAGAGCATCATTTACTTTAGCAGGTGGTGGTTCTGGTGTAGCTTATAATATGGAAGAGTTTAAGCAGTTAGCCAAAGAGGGGATAGATGCCTCTCCAATCAATGAGATAGAGATTATGGAATCTATGCTTGGTTGGAAAGAGTATGAGATGGAGGTTATTAGAGACAAGGCTGATAACTGTATTATAGTATGTTCTATTGAAAACTTTGACCCAATGGGAGTACATACTGGAGATAGTATCACAATCGCACCTGCACTTACTCTAACTGATAAAGAGTTCCAACGAATGAGAGATGCCTCTTTTGCGATTTTAAGAGAGGTTGGAGTGGATACTGGTGGTAGTAATGTTCAATTTTCAATTGACCCAAAAACTGGTAGAATGATTGTAATTGAGATGAACCCAAGAGTTAGTAGAAGTTCAGCTTTGGCATCTAAAGCAACAGGTTATCCAATTGCCAAAGTAGCTACACTTCTAGCAGTTGGTTATACTCTTGATGAGATTACAAATGATATTACAGGAACACCTGCTAGTTTTGAGCCTGTAATTGATTATATTGTTACAAAAGTTCCACGATTTACATTTGAGAAATTCCCAATGGCAAACTCAACTCTTACAACTGCTATGAAGAGTGTAGGTGAGGTTATGAGTATGGGTAGGACTTTTAAAGAGTCATTCCAAAAAGCATTATGTTCTTTAGAGACTGGACTTGATGGATTTAATAGTGTTGATTGTGATGATAATAAGCTTCAAAGTGAGATTAGACGCCCTCATAGTGATAGAATTCTTTATGTTTATGAAGCATTTATGAGAAATATGAGTATAGATGATGTTTATGAACTTTGTAAGATTGACAAGTGGTTTTTATATCAATTACAAGAGTTGGCAACTTCTCAAAAGAGTATGGATATAAAACTTCTTAAAGATGCTCAAAGAATGAGAATTATCAAATCAGAGGGCTTTAGTGATGTAATGATAGCTCGTAGCATTAGCAAAAATGATGGATTAGATATTACAGCTAGTGATATATACAGTGCTAGAAAAGAGATGGGTATATCATTAGAGTATAATGAAGTAGATACTTGTGGGGCAGAGTTTAAAGCCCTTACTCCATATCTATACTCTACTACTAATATCACTAAATTACCAACACAAACACCACCAAAAAGAGATAAAAAAAGAGTGCTTGTAATTGGTGGAGGACCTAATAGAATTGGGCAGGGGATAGAGTTTGATTACTGTTGTGTTCATGCTTCTTATGCTATTGCTGATATGGGTATGGAGTCTATTATGTATAACTGTAATCCAGAGACTGTAAGTACAGATTATGATACAAGTGATATTTTATACTTTGAACCAATTGATTTTGAGAGAGTAAGAAGTGTAATAGAACTTGAACAACCAGATGGGATTATTGTACATTTTGGAGGACAAACACCTCTTAAACTTGCCAAAGGACTTACCAAAATTGGAGCTAATATATCAGGTACAACGGCTAAAGTCATTGATTTAGCCGAAGATAGAGAGCTATTTTCAGACTTTATTGAAAAACTTGGATTAAGACAACCTGATAATGGTATAGCATTTGCCAAAGATGAGGCAATTCCAATCGCTAATCGTATCGGTTATCCTGTATTAGTTCGTCCATCATTTGTATTGGGTGGTAGAGGAATGAAGACCGTATTTAATGATAAAGAACTCAAAAAATATATGGACGAAGCAGTAAGTGTAAGTAATGATGCCCCTGTATTAATTGATAAATTCTTAGATAATGCTATTGAACTTGATGTAGATGCTATTTGTGATGGCAAAGATGTATATATTGGTTCAATTATGCAACATATTGAAGAGGCAGGTATTCACTCAGGAGATAGTGCTTGTTCATTACCTCCAATATCAATTTCACAAGAGTTACAAGAGGAGATTAAAAAGCAAACTGCTCAAATCGCTCTTAATCTTGGGGTAATTGGACTTTTAAATATTCAATATGCTATCCATAAAAATGAGATATATCTAATAGAGGTAAATCCACGAGCAAGTAGAACAGTTCCATTTGTATCCAAAGCCACAGGAGTACCATTAGCAAAAGTAGCTACAAGAGTAATGCTTCAAGGTGATTTAAGAGAGGCACTAAAATATTATGATGTATTTAATATGGTAAACTTTGATAAAGATATTTTAGAACCAAACCTAAAAGGTCATGTAGCTGTAAAAGAGGCCGTATTTCCATTCAATAAATTACCTGGTTCTGATTTAATCTTAGGGCCAGAGATGAAATCAACAGGTGAAGTTATGGGAATTTCAAATAGTTTTGGTATGAGCTTTGCCAAAAGTCAATTTGCCTCCAAAAATAATATCCCATTAGAGGGAAAACTATTTATATCTCTAACAGACAAAGAGTTTGCCAAAGATATTGGAGAGTCATTTGAGAAATTAGGATTTGAGATTCATGCAACAGATGGCACACACAAAGCACTTCAAAAAGCAGGAATCAAATCAACTAGAGTCCTCAAAATATCAGAGGGTCGTCCAAATATAGATGATATGATTAAAAATGGAGAGATAGCATTAGCAATTAATACATCTGATAACTCATTTTCAAGTAAAAGTGATGCGACAACTATTAGACAAAGCGTACTAGCTAATAATGTACCATACTTCACAACAATAGCCGCAGCAAGTGCAGCAGCTATGGCAATAGAAGAGTTAAAAAAGACCAATGGAGAGTTAGAACCAAAAGCTCTACAAGATTATCTTACAGAGTAGAGATGTTAAAAGATTTAATATTTTTGAGCCAAACCGATACAACTATCGGTTTTGTCTCTCAAAATGAAAATAGACTCTCACACATCAAAAAACGACCCCCAAATAAATCATATATCAAAGCCCTACCATCTCTCAAAGCCCTTAAATCAAATACAAGAGTACCAAATATCCACAAAAATAGAGTAAGAAGAGCCAAAAAAACTACATTTATAATCAATAAAATCTCATATAGAGTTATCAAAAATTCTAAGCATAATCTACTATTAGATAGATTAGGTTGGGCATATACAACATCTGCTAACCTTAGTGGAGAAGATTATAGTGATAAATTTGCAAAGGCTAGTTGTGATGTAATAGTATCATTTAATAGTAATAATATAAAAGAAGCCTCTACAATATATAAAATTAATAGTAGTATGATAAGTAGAGTTAGGTAAGTTTTAAAATGTAAAATGCTCACCTAAATAATATCTTCGTACATCACTATTTTCTCTAATCTCATCGGCATTTCCCATAGCTAACATCTCTCCTGTTTTCATAACATAAGCCTTATCACAAATATCAAGGGTCTCTCTTACATTATGGTCTGTTATTAATATACCCATATCAAGTTCTATAAGTTGTTTTATAATATTTTGAATATCAATTACAGCTATTGGGTCAACCCCAGCAAATGGCTCATCAAGAAGTAGAAATTTAGGCTCACCCACCAATGCCCTAGCTATCTCTACTCGTCTTCTCTCTCCTCCACTTAGTCGTATCCCCTCACGATTACGAATTGATTGAATATTAAAAAGCTCTAAAAGTTTTTCTATTCTATCAAAAGACTCCTCTTTGGTAAGTTTATGTGCTTGTGCTGATATAAGTAGATTATCTTCTACGCTTAAGTCTTTGAATATACTTGATTCTTGTGGTAGATAGCCTATTCCCATTTTGGCTCTTATACTTAGAGGCATATTAGTAATATCTTTTTTATCTATATATATATCCCCTTTTGAAGCACTAGTTAATCCACATATCATATAAAATGTAGTAGTTTTACCTGCTCCATTTGGGCCCAAAAGTCCTACAATCTCTTTGGAATTAACCTCTATTGATATATTATGTACAATCTGTTTATTTTGGATAATTTTAGATAAATTAGAGGCTATTAATTTATGCATTGGATAACCTTATACTATACTCTCTTCTATCATCAATAGGGGTAATATCTACAATATTTACATCATAACCTACACTTCTCAAAAACTTTTCAAGTTCTGTAGATGCCCACTCTATAATATGCCAACCATCTTTTTCAAACTCCTCAAATAGCCCAAGCCCCATAAATTCATTATCATCAATACGATATAAATCATAATGAAATAGATTATCTCCATAACAATTTTGTAATGAAAAAGTAGGAGAAGATACACTATCACTAATACCCTTTGCTTTTGCTATATATTGAGTAAGAGTAGTTTTGCCAGATGCTAGATTACCTCTTAATAATATAATAGTATTTGATGGTAAATTGGTATTGAGATAATCATATACCTTATTTAACTCTTTTTGTGATGATATAATTTTCAATATAGTACCTTTTTATAATTATTTTAATATTTTATCTCTTTTTTTATTAAGATTTAATAGGTTTTTTATTCCAATTCATCTTTTTGAATATTTAAAATATTACAAATATTTTTAAAAACAATTTCAGAAAACTCTAATACCTCTTTTATCTCCTCTTGCGGGGGAAGAGGTCTATTAAAAGCAGGATAAGACTCTTCAATATGATAAGTAGAAATATCTTTGAGAAGTAACAATTCATTATTATCAAATTGAATAAAATCATCAATATAGGTATATATTTCTAATAAATTATGAGTTTTGGGTATTTTTTGGTTTTTAGAAGCTAAAAAACTTTTTAGAGATTTTTCCATTGCATAATGTATTTCTACTGCAATAATATCACTATAATGATTAAGTTCATAAAGTAGTCTAGCAGTTGAAAGATTATGCCAAGCTTTTGTAAGCCACTCTTTAGTTGCTGTTTTGTTCATATAAAACTCTTCCTTTTTGTAATATATCTACTTTATAAAAATAATCTTCTCTATTTTCTATATATTTTGTTGGTGCTGATAAAATATCAAATCCTATTTTATATTTAAAAATTAAATCCATAATATTTTTGTTGGCTTCTCTCTCATAATATCTTAAATCTTTAATCTCTAAATCATCTTTTAATAAAAACAAATCAATATCACTATCTTTACTTGGTATTCCATAAGCATAACTTCCAAAAAGTATAATCTTATTAGGGTTGAGTGGTTTTAATCTCTCTATTATTTCAAATTTGATTTTTTCTATATCTATTTTTGATAATATTATTTTTTGCATTCTCTCTCCTAATTTTATAATTTGGTTTAATATTTTATCTCTTTTTTTATTAAGTCTTAATAGGTTTTTTAAATTAATAATTTTTATATTAATTATGAGCTATTTAAAATTTTAATAAATTTTGTGTTATAATGGCTTCAAATAATTCTAAAAGAGAGTAGGAGATGGAAGTATCAACACAGCCAGAGATTCACTATATTACTAAATATAATCTCCAACAAGATAGTTATTTAGAGAAAATTGTTTATCCAAATATGTTAAGTAACTATTATTGGAGTAATAATTTTTCAAAAGAGTTTTATATAGATTTGGCTTATGCTGGTTTTATTAGTATTACAACTCAAGATAGTCAATCTAATATGTTGTTGCTTCCTGAGATGCAGTTTGCTTATTCAATATTGGATTTTCAAAATCTTCATATATCTAAGAAAGTAAAATCATTGATGAAAAAGGGTGGTTTTAGATTTACGATTAATCAGCGATTTTATGATGTGATAGAGGCGATTATTAATCATCATAGTGATAATTGGTTATATGGAAGATATGAAGAGATGTTGGAAGATATATATCATACTAAAAAAAACAAAAGAGATTTTAGAGTAATAAGTGTTGAGATTACTTGTAGTTTTACGGGTAAACTTATTGCTGGTGAGGTGGGATATATTATTGGTAGGACATATACAAGTCTTACAGGATTTAGTTCCAAAGATAGAGCATATCGTAATTATGGTAATTTACAGATGGTTTTATTATCTAAAGTATTACAAAAAAATAGATTTGCTTTTTGGAATTTAGGACACCCTTATATGGAGTATAAAAATTCTCTTGGAGCAAAGATTTATACTAGAGAAGAGTTTTTGAAGCGATGGAAAGTTGCTAGGGATGAAGAATTGCCAAAGTTAGATTATCTTTGAAATTTTATAAAGTATTTGTAGAACTCACTAATATTTGTGGGCTTAAGTGTAGTTTTTGTCCTACAAAAGAGCTTAATAATCAAACTATGCACCTTGAACTATTTGAAAAAACTATATCACAACTACCACAATTTACAAAAGAGGTAGCAACACATATCATGGGCGACCCTTTGGTTCTTTCAAATCTATCAACTTATCTTGATATAATCTATAAATATAATCTAAAAGCATTGATTACAACAAGTGGGTATTATATATCTAAACATAGTTTAAAAACTTTAACACACCCATCAATTAAGCAAATCAATATCTCTCTTAATAGCTTTAATAAAAATGATACTACCATATCTTTGGATAATTATTTAGAACCAATATTTAGATTAATAGAGTATAAAAGAGAGTATTGTAGAGATAAGTTTATAAATCTTCGTATTTGGAACTTAGATGAGGAGATGAGTGAAATTGAGTTTAATAGAGAAGTTTTTGCAAAAATATCAGATAGATTAAATATTGTATTAGATATTGATAAAATATATCAAGAGAACCCTAAAAGTATAAGATTAGAGTATAAAACTTTGCTACACTTTGATAACTATTTTGAGTGGCCATCATTAAATAATCAGATATATGGAGATGGTACTTGTCAAGGATTACAATCACACTTTGGAGTATTATCTAATGGTGATGTTGTGCCGTGTTGCCTTGATGGTGATGGGGTGATGAGGTTGGGTAATATTAGTGATAATTTGATTAAAGATATTTTAGAGAGTAAAAGGTCAAAATCAATAATAGATGGATTTAGAGATAATAAAGCTGTAGAAGAGTTGTGTCAAAAGTGTAGTTATAAAGATAGATTTAAAAAATAGTGTTATAATACTATTAAAAAAATAAGGTAACTTATGAAAATATTTACAGACCATAGTCAAAGATGGCTAACAGGAATTGCACTATTATTGGTGGTTGGTTTTATAGGGTGGATTGATAACTTTTTTACAATGTGGCTCTTTTTAGGAGTAGTCTATATGTTTGCATTTTATGAAGCTATGCAACTATTTAGATTATATGCACCATCTCTATATTTCTGGGCATTAGCTTTATGGATAATTGCATATTTTTATCCAAATCCTGATGACCTATTTTTTCTTATTGCTATTGTATTTGCCTCTCTTATTGCATTTACTAGAAACTTTGAACCAAGATTACTATTGCCATTTTTATATCCTGCAAGTGGAGTTTTATTCTTTTTGGTAATTTATCAAGATTATGGAATAAATGCTATGATATGGCTATTAGTAATAGTAGCTATGACAGATATAGGGGCATTCTTTACAGGTAAAGCTATCGGTTCTCATCAATTTTGTCAAACTAGCCCTAATAAGACTTGGGAGGGTGTAATTGGTGGAGTTGTGATTGCCTCAATTACAGGTACTTATGCAGGTAGTGTTATAGCACCATGGAATATTGCATTTATTGTAAGTTTTATTACAGCAATAGCATCTATTTATGGAGACTTATTTGAAAGCTTTCTCAAAAGACGAGCAGGAGTCAAAGATAGTGGAAATGTTTTACCAGGGCATGGTGGAGTATTAGATAGAATAGATGGGTATCTATTTGGTGCTATTATTATGGTAATTTCATTGAGAGCTGTTTTATAGATGAATAGTATAGTCCTACTAGGTTCTACTGGTTCTATTGGAGTAAATACGCTACTAATAGCCTCTAAATATAGTTATAGAGTAGAGGCATTAGTCGCAGGTGATAATATAGAATTACTGAATAAACAAATAGAGATATATAAGCCAAAATTTGTAGGTATTAGAGATAAAAAAAAGGCTCACTTAGTCAATCATAATAATATATATTTTGGAAATGGTGGAATAGAAGAGATTATCGAGAAATCCCAAGGCCAAACAGTAGTAAATGCCCTTGTAGGTTATGCAGGATTATTACCCACTATTAAGTCAATTCAGATGAATAAGAGAGTAGCACTTGCCAATAAAGAGTCTTTGGTAGTAGCAGGTGAGTTTATAGATACGACTAATATCACCCCAATAGATAGCGAACACTTTGGATTATGGTATCTTTTGAATAATAAGCCTCTTAAAAAACTAATTATTACAGCAAGTGGTGGGGCTTTTAGAGATTGGGATATAGATAAGATGAAAAATGCCTCATTTAGTGATGCCCTAAAGCACCCAAATTGGAGTATGGGAAGTAAAATTACAATAGATAGTGCCACAATGACAAATAAACTATTTGAATTATTAGAGGCTAAATGGTTATTTAATGGTAGTAATATTGATGCCTATATAGAAAAAAAATCAATTATCCACGCATTAGTAGAGTTTAGAGATGGTTCAACCACTGCCCATTTTGCTGGAGTTGATATGAAGCTACCAATCGCTTATGCCTTAAATCAAAAAATTGATGATGAGATATTACCTCATATAGATTTACTTCAAATGGGTGAGATAGAGTTTCAAGAGATAAAAGAGGATAGATACCCAATTTGGCAAATCAAAGATGATATACTATCTAATCCACATTTAGGAGTAGTAGTAAATGCTTCTAACGAAGAGGCTATCAAACTGTTTTCACAAGAGAAGTGTAAATTTTTTGAGATGAGTGATATTATATTAGATTGTTATCAAAAATTTAATAGTATCAAAGCTAATAGTATAGATGATATTATAGAGATTGATAGAGAGGTTAGGGAGTATATTAATAAATAGTGAAAAATCACTATTTACTCTTACTCTTCTTCACATATAAAGTCATAGATGGATATGCAAATTCCAAATTATGTTTCATCAAAATATCAGCTATTTTAAACATTACATCCTGCTTTACCTCTAGCCATTTATCCCAGCTTGTACTTTTGGAAAAACAGTAAATCATAATATTTATACTTGAATCTCCAAAACTATCAAGATTTACAAGTAGAGTCTTTTTTATTCCTTTTAAATCTGCACTTGATACAAGTTTCAATCCACCTTTTTTACTATTATGTTCATATTTTGTATCTTTAGATGCTATATGAGGGTGATTTTCTAGCATATTCCTAATATCATCAATTGCCTTTTTTATATCTTCAAAGTTTCCACCATAAGTTACGCCTATATACATTTTGATTCTTCTACCTAATGAGCGTCTATTCCAGTTTTTAACACTGCTATTTACTATTATAGCATTAGGAATAGTAATCAAAGCATTATCAAATGTTCTTAGAGTTGAGTATTTAGAACCTATCTCAATTACAGTCCCCTCATCATTTCCAATCTTGACCCAATCGCCTTGTGAGAATGTATTATCAACCAAAATAGATACATATCCAAAGAAATTAGCAATTGTATCTTTTGCTGCAAATGCCACAGCTAATGAACCTACTCCTAATCCTGATAAAATAGCTGTAAGTTCTACACCATAAGTTTTGAGGATAAATAAAAATCCTATTATCCATACAATTGTATTGACTACTTTAACAATTAAATTGACAACCTCGTTACGATAACCTTTGTTTTGAGCCATCAACGCATCTATTTTATATCTTGATATTGTATATACTATTCTATGTATCATATAGGTAAATAATCCAATATATGCCATTACAAAGAATTTTCTACTCTCATCTACTGTTGAACCAACCCCTAAATATACATCTGTTATCATATCAATACCAAATACTAATATAAATAGTCTTATCGTAGTTTGTAATCGTTGTATAATATATAGAAGCTCACCTGTGCGATATTTGATAGATTTGAGTATTATATTTAAGATAAAATAGTAAGTACTACTAATAATCAAAGACCATAAAATAATCAATATTATTAGCATTAATCTTGTAGTATCTAACTCAATAGGTTCTAATATAGGATTGAGATATTTTGCCAAAGATGAGTTACCAATATATTGACTTATAGCATTTAGTTTAAATGTAGAGTATATGCTACTTTGATATATTGTATTTTGATATGTAAGGATATATTTTCTCATATTGCTATTTATCTCTATTAGATACCTCAATTTATCACCATATTTATTTATATCATCTAATATCTGTTCATTATATATAATATTATCTTTGTGTTTATCATCAATATCTATCTCTGTGGAGTTTTTATTAATTAAAATTACTCTATCTACCTCTTGATTAAATTTTTCTAAATTATTACTATAAGTAGCTATTAAAATACCATGAATTAGCTTGTAAAAATCATCTAATATATTATAATATGCTAGTTGCAGTTTATCTCTTTGGAGTTCATCACTCTTAATATTACCCTTTTTAATCTTCTTAAGTAACTCTTTTCTATCCTCTTTGTGAGGTATAAATATAGATAATACCTCCTCTTTGGAGTTTATAATCTTATTTAAAAAATCTTTTTCATTAGATATTTTTTCATTCAAGAGATTTTGAGCAGTAATTTTGGTATCATTTAATTCTGATATTTTAGATTGTAGAATTGATTGTTTATTTATATAATTAGATATTATATCATCACCATAAACAAATTGAAATATTAAAAGAGATATTAGCAAGAGTCTTTTCATTAATTATCCTATAATTGAAGTTTTTAGCATTATATTGATTTGCCATTAAATTTGGCTTTATATATTGTTAATTACTATTTTCTTAGTATCAAGTCTCTTTGCAAGAGATGATTTTGATAGATTAAACTCATCCCCCACTCCCAAAATGTTAGAAAATATTAAAAATGCTAAGGTTTGTAAAAATCCTAAAATAGCTAAAACTAATATAGATAGTGATTTCACCTATGGATGTTTTTGTGGTAAAAATAATCCATATAGAACCTACAAAATCATCAATAGTCTTAATATCACTAATAAGTTTAGAAGATATTGAACCACTTTTGATAATCTCATACTCTTTTAGAGATACTAATTTAAGATGTTTTAATAATTTTATTCGTAAAAAATAGCTTATATCTTTGGAGATAGAGAGGAATATTTTAGTCTGCCAAATACCTAATAAAAAGCTACTAGCCCTTAGAATAAGAGTAATAAAAAGTACTATCATTACATATCCACTAAGTGTAGTCTCATAGATATTATCTCTAATAAAAGCTATAAGCACTTTATCTTTATCAAGTAAAAGTTCATCTACTAATATTGGAATTAATAGTGGGATAGCCACCGTAGAGAGAGTGGCTAGAATAGCTATAATATTACCCTTTAATAGCTCTACTTTATACTCTAATATCTTATTAAAAATAGTTTTTATAGTAATCATATTAAGAGTAAATTCAATTATTTATGATGTGCAGTAGTTTGATGTGTAACATCTTTCATCGTCGTTATCATAAAAAATACTCCAATAGAAAATATTGCCAAAACAATAAGTGGTGTATATTTTTTCATTTACTCTCCTCTAACTTAAATTTGTTTTCATATCTAAGATGGCTTGATGAAGTCCTGTAAATATACTTCTTGCTATGATACTCTGTCCGATATTAAGCTCTATTATATTATCTATTGATGCTATATCTGTAATATTTTGATAATTTAATCCATGCCCTGCTGCTACTTTTAGCCCCAATTCTGTAGCATATTTTGAAATCTCTTTTAATTTTTCTAATTCATATCTAAGCTTTATTTCAAGGTCTTTTCTTGGTAACTCTAATCTTTTGATTGAGTGATGAGAAGATGCTAAATTTCCATAAAGCATAGCAAAAACATTTGAATACTCTCCCGTATGAAGCTCTATCCACTCTACACCCAAAGCCAAAGATGAATTAATAGACTCTACACAAGGGTCAATAAAAAGAGATACCTCAATACCTTTAAACTGTAACTTCTCAATAGCTTTAACTAATACCTTATCACTCTCATCAACAATCAATCCACCCTCAGTTGTAACCTCTTCTCTCTTTTCAGGGACAAGAGTTACACGATGAGGGTTACTTGAAATTGCAATATCTATCATCTCCTCATATTTAGCACACTCCAAATTAATAGGCAAAGAGGATAAATCCATAATTCGTTTAAGGTCTTGGTCTTGAATATGTCTTCTATCCTCTCTTAAATGTATTGTAATTTGATTAGCACCTGCTAATTTGACAATAGAGAGGGCATCTATAATATCAGGGTCATTTACTCTTCTTGCTTCTCTTAATACTGCTATATGGTCTATATTTACACCTAAATCCATCTCTTCTCCATATTTTTATTACTTAATTTAATAGATTATACCATATTATAATTTACAACTCAATGCCTCTTCTAATAGAAGTTCAGACATTATATCACTTCTATTTACAATATGCTTTAGATTATACTCTTCTAATAACTTTGCCTCCTTTTTATTTATTACTTTAGCAATTACATCTATATCGCTACTAATTGATTTTACTGTATCAATTACCATATTAATTTTTTTAAAATTCTCCATAGCTATAATTACACTTGATGCTTTTTTAATATCTAATTTTTCTAATAGTGAAACTTGTGTAGCATTTCCAAATATTATATTTTTATTAGCTCTTTTGGCTTGTTCTACAAGTTTGATATTATGTTCTATAATTATATAGGGTATTTTTCTCTTTTTTAATTTTTTGACAATACTTTTACCCGTAGCAGAGTATCCACAAACTATAATATGATTACTATATCCTCTACTACAAACCTCAATCTCTAAAGGATCTTCTTTTATCACCATATCAGCAATATCAGGTAGATGATTGAGAATAAAAGGTGTAAATATCATAGATATAACAATAGATGGTATCAAAATTTGAACTATATTATTATCAACCAATGAGTATCCACTAGCAATTGATAAAATCACAAGAGAAAATTCACCAATTTGAGATAGAGATAAAGCACTCTTAAAGGCTATTCTAGGGTATGATTTAAATATTATAATAAAATATATTATACTAGCTTTAATACCCATAATTACTACCACCAAAAGTAAAATCAATAATATATTATTAACTACAATATTTATATCTATACCCATACCAATTGTAATAAAAAATAGCCCCAATAATAAATCTCTAAAAGGGATTAAATCTGCCTCTATTTGATGTTTATATTTAGTCTCTGCTATTGTCATACCTGCTATAAATGCCCCTAGAGAGTATGAGAATCCAAGGGTATGCGCTAGATATGATGATGCTAATACTATAAGTAAAATTGAGGCTATATATATCTCATTACTACTAGATGATATTTTAAGAAACCTCTCTACTATATACTTACCAAATATAAACATTATACTAAGTGCAATTATTGCATTAATTAATGTATAAAATAGAAGTGTAGAGATTGATTGATTTGAATTTGTAAAAATATCTACCATTAGTAAAATTGGAATAACTGCTATATCTTGAAATAGTAAAATCCCCAAAGCCTTTTTACCAAACTCTGTATTGATTTTATCACTCTCATTTAATACTTTAAGTACAATAGCCGTAGAAGATAGAGATATAGCAGAGGCTATAATAATACTACTTTTAATATCAATACCTATTATAATATGGATTATTACAAAAAATATAAGGCTACTTAGAGTTACTTGAAGCAATCCATTGACAAAAACTTCTTCTTTCATACTTTTAAGATGAGCGATAGAAAACTCCAACCCAATAGTAAACATCAAAAATACAATACCAAATTCTGCAATATGTTCTATCTCATCTGAAGTATGTTCTAATCCAAAAAGGGCAGTAATAACTACCCCTGTAAATATGTATCCAATTATAGTTGGTACACCAAATTTTTTAAGTATTATATTCAACAGAGTTGCAATTGCAAATGTTGAAATTATTATAATCATAATATTATGCATAATAAAAACCTTTAATTTAGATTTTTATCCCTTCTGGAGGTTAGTTAGAATTACTAAAAAGTTTTTTGTGTTCTACCATAGCACATAAGTTTTGAACCACTGATATATTATTATCTATTGCTTTTGAAGATGCTTCATTATTAATGATACCAATCTGAGTCCAAAGGACTTTGACATCACCTCTCTCTATACAAATATCAGCTATAGCATCAACAACAACAGGTTTTCTAAAAACAACGACCATATCAACTGGTTCTTTAATATCTTTTAGGGATTTATAGACTTTAGCTCCAAGAATTTCTTCTTCTTTGGGATAAATAGGAATCATATTATATCCAGCTTCTACTAAATACTTGCTTACTTTATGACTATCTTTATCTGCTTTTGGAGAACAACCTACTACTGCGATAGTTTTAGTATTATTAAAGTACTCTCTTAACTCTTCATCATTACTATGAAATTGTGGCATTTGACATTCCATTTCTTTAACCTTTTTAAATAATTTTAATTATTATAATATATAACAAAAATAATATATATTAATACTTAGTTTTTACCAAAAATTAGATAAAATACACTTAATTTAACAGATAGGGTAGTTTATGGATATTAGAAAAGAATTTTTGGAGTATTTTGAATCTAAAGGACACAGCGTAGTTAGTTCTATGCCTTTAGTTCCTGATGACCCAACATTAATGTTTACAAATGCTGGTATGATACAGTTTAAGGATATTTTTACAGGTGCTATTCCAGTGCCATCTAACCCAAAAGCTACTAGTTGTCAATTATGTCTAAGAGCTGGTGGAAAACATAATGACCTTGAAAATGTTGGATATACAAGCCGTCATCATACACTTTTTGAGATGTTAGGAAACTTCTCTTTTGGAGACTATTTCAAAAAAGATGCGATTGCTTATGCGTGGGAGTTTATTACAAAAAATCTTGAATTTCCAATAGATAGACTTTGGGTTACTATTCATGATAGTGATGATGAGGCTTATGAGCTATGGAAAGCACACATAAACGAAGAGCGAATATTAAGATTTGGAGATAAAGATAACTTCTGGTCTATGGGAGATACAGGGGCTTGTGGTCCTTGTAGTGAGATTTTTTATGACCAAGGAGAAGAGCATTTTAATAGCCCTGAAGATAAAATGGGTGGAGAGGGTGATAGATTTTTAGAGATTTGGAACTTAGTATTTATGCAGTATGAAAGAGCCAAAGATGGCACACTTACACCTCTTCCAAAACCAAGTATTGATACAGGTATGGGGCTTGAGAGGGTAATTGCTATAAAAGAGGGTGTACTTAACAACTTTGATAGTAGCCAATTTAAACCAATGGTAGATAAAATAGAAGAGTTAAGTAGTTCTACTATAAATGATAATAATATCGGAAGTTTTAGGGTAATAGCTGACCATATAAGAGCCGTCTCTTTTATGCTAAGTGATGGTATTTTATTTGATAAAGAGGGTCGTGGTTATGTATTACGACGAATACTAAGACGAGCTGTAAGACATGGATACCTACTTGGATTTAGAAAGCCATTTATGGCACAAGTTGTAGATACTTTGATAGAGACTTTAGGAGGACATTATAAGTTTTTGGAAGAGAAAAAACTATATATCAAAGAGCAAATCACACTTGAAGAGGATAGATTTTTTAGAACTATTGAAAAGGGTATGAACCTATTTAATCAAGAGTTACCAAATACCAAAGATAAATTTAATGGAGAGGTAGCATTTAAACTATATGATACTTATGGTTTCCCACTTGATTTAACAGAAGATATGCTAAGAGAGATAGATAAATCTGTAGATATAGAACTATTTGATAAGTGTATGAATGCCCAAAAAGCCAAAGCAAAACAGGCGTGGAAAGGTAGTGGAGATAGTGCTAAAGAGGGAGATTTCAAAAAAATTTTAGAGACTATTGGTACAAATGAGTTTATTGGTTATGAAGAGGTAGATGTATTTGATACCAAGGTTTTAGCTCTTCTTGATGAGAATTTCAAATTAGTAGATAAGTTAGAAACTAATGATATTGGTTGGATAATGCTTGAAAAAACTCCTTTTTATGCTACAAGTGGTGGACAAACTGGAGATATTGGAGTTTTAAATACAGGAGAGGTAATTGTTACTCAAACAGAGAAATTCTTTGATATAAACTTATCCAAAATAGAAATTATGGAATTTTCTATTAGTGTAGGAGATATAATTAATGCTACAACAACAACTAGAAAAGAGATAGAGAAACACCACTCAGCAACTCATTTACTTCAAAGTGCATTAAAGAAAATTTTGGGTGATAGAGTATCTCAAGCAGGAAGTCTAAATGATGATAAAAGACTTAGATTTGACTTTACTTATCCAAAAGCAATGAGTAGTAGTGAAATTGAAGATGTAGAAGAGTTAGTTAATGATTGGATTATTAACTCAATTAGTTCAAATATTCAAGAGATGTCTATTGATGATGCCAAAAAAACAGGTGCTATTGCTATGTTTGGAGAGAAATATGGGGATAGTGTAAGAGTTGTAAAGTTTGGAGATAGTAGTATAGAGTTTTGTGGTGGTACACATGTATCAAATACAAGTGAAATAGGAAGCTTTTATATCCTCAAAGAGAGTGGAGTAAGTGCAGGAGTACGAAGAATAGAAGCAGTCTGTGGAGAGTCAGCACTAAACTATGCCAAAGAGATAAGAGATGAACTTAAATCTATCAAAACCCAACTAAAAACTCAAAACCCATTAATGGCAGTAGATAAACTAAAAGAACAGATTAAATCTTTAAAAAATGAATTAAACAATGCTTATAACTCAACCAAAAAAGAGTTAGAGATAGAAGAAATTAATGGTATCACAACTATTATAGCAGAGGTTGAAAACAGAGATATAAAAGCCCTAATAGATGAAGCCAAAAACAAATATCCAAAAGTTGCTATTATGCTAATGATGAAAAAAGGTGATAAAGTTATGATAGCATGTGGAAGCAAAGATACACCAATAAAAGCAGGAAACTGGATAAAAGAGATAGCACCAATATTAGGTGGTGGTGGTGGTGGTCGCCCAGATTTCGCCCAAGCAGGTGGGAAAGATATATCTAAGATTGACGAGGCATTGGCTAAGGCTAAAGAGTATATTAAAAGTAATATATAAATCAAAATTTCAAGGAAATTACTATGCAAATAAAATCAAATAACTCAATAGAGGTGGAGAGAGATTAAAAGAGGGAATAGAACCACTTAAATATCTTTATAAGTATTGAAATTCATTTTCAATATTTTTCATATCTTCAAGATATAATTTATCTTTTGAAGCTTCTATCATAGCTAGTTTATATTGTTCTTTTTTAATATAATGATGGGTTTCACCCACCCTACTTTTATCCCTCTAATCCGTATAATTTAAGCAAACTCTCTATTTGTGCCTCTCTACCCAACCAATCTACATATAATTGACTCATATCTTTTGTGCCACCTTTGGCTAATATATTATCTTTATACCCTTGTGCTTTTGGTAGATTAAATCCACTCTTATCAATAGATTCAAAAAAGGCATCGGCACTTAGAACTTCTGCCCATTTATAGCTATAATATCCTGCACTATATCCTCCACTAAATATATGGGCAAATCCATTTTGGAATTTATTATATGATGGGGGTTTCATTAGTGATGTTTGGGTTCTGATACTATCTAATAGATTTTGAACCTCTTCTCCTTGGTATAGTTTTTGATGAAGTTTAAAGTCAAATAGAGAAAACTCCATTTGTCTAAGTAGTCCTAATGAGGCTTGGAAGTTTTTGGACTCTTTGATTTTGGAGAGTAGTTCATCTGATATTGGTTCTTGAGTCTCATAATGGAAAGCGAATTTTTTTAGTATTTCTCTCTCATAAGCAAAGTTTTCTAAAAATTGAGATGGGAACTCTATTACATCCCATGCTACTCCATTTACTCCACTTATTGAACGCTCATTAGCTTTGGAAAATATATGATGTATTGCATGTCCCATTTCATGAAATAGTGTTACTACATCATCGTGTCTTAATAGGCTTGGGGTTGTATCTGATGATGGTGAGAAGTTACATACTATAAATGCAGATGCTAGGTGTTGGTTGCCTTGGCTATCTACAAATCTACTCTCAAAGTCATGCATCCATGCACCACCTCTTTTGGATTCTCTTGCTTCTAAATCCATATATAATCGGCTTAATACCTCTCCATCTTCATAAAAGTCAAATATTCTTACACATTTATGCCACTTGTTAGCCTTATTCACCTCTTTAATCTCTACATTAAATAGAGTTGATAAAATCTCTAATAGTCCATCTACCACTTTTGATTGTTCAAAATATGGTTTAGTCATACTATCATCAAAATCAAATTTTTTCTTTTTGAGTTTTTGAGAGTAGTATGCTATATCATGGCTTTGTAGGTCATCTATACTATCTAACTCTTTTGCAAACTCTTTAATCTCATCTAATTCATTTATAGCACTTGGTTTAGATAGTGTTACAATCTCTTCTAAAAAGTTTATTACTTTTTGCTCATTTGGTGCATCTTTTCTAGCTAATGATAGAGATGCGTGATTATCAAATCCTAATAGTTTGCTTTTTTGGTTTTTAAGTAGTAATAATCTATCTATGATTTCACTATTTTGAGGGGCTCTTGTAGAGTAGGCACGAGATAACTCTTCTCTAAATTTTCTATTAGAACCATAAGTCATATATGCTAGATAGCTTGGCATTTGTAGAGTAAATTTATATACCTCTTTATCATCTATTGTAGTCTTGGCATTATCTAAATCACTCTTTGGAAGCTCTTTTACATCATTAAAATCTTCAATGATAAGCTTATAATCATTTGTAGCATCAAGTAGATTTTGAGAGAAGTTATTGCTTAGTTTACTAAGTTCTAATTTTATATCTTCAAGTGCTTTTTTATCTTGGCTATTTAGTTTAATTCCACTTAAAATAAAATCTCTTTGTTCATTTTCAATTACTTTAGATGAAGCAGTATCATTTGATGATAATTTCTCTATTTGGGCAAAAAGTTTCTCATGTTGTGCTATTTTACTACTATATGCTGATAATAGTGGAAGCGACTCTTCATAAGCTTTTTGAGTATCTTGATTATTATTTACAGAGTTTAGATGTGATAGAGGGGTAAAAAATACTCCTAACTCCTCATCAAGGTCTTGTAGTGGTTTTGATACACTATCATAAGTAGCATTATCAAGTGAGGCTATCTCTTCTACCTCTTCTAACTGTTTTTCTATAAGTTCTTCTAGTTGTTTTGGAAAGTTTTCTAAGTTCTCTATTTTAAATTCTGCAAACATTTATAATCCTAATATTAATTTTTGATATTTTATCTAAAAAGTTTATAAAACTTAACTATAAAGAGTAAATATATCTCTATTTTTATTATAAAATGGTAGTATTGCATTACTTATAAAAATACTTATTATAAGTAGAAATAATATTATAGGAGTTATTAATATGAAAAAAACTATCTTTATGGATAAATATCCAGTTCATTCTTTTGAAGTTTTAAAGTCAGAGATAAATCAAACAACAGTTGCAGAGTTAGCAGAGTATTTTAGAGATAAAATTGAGGCACACCCAATTGCTACAAATATAGCCATTTTTGACCACTATAGACATACCAAAAATATTGATGGAGAGATTAATCCTGAAATTAAAGATGCTCAAAATGTAGTGTTTTGTTTTGGACAAGCGATACCAAATAGCAAGATTTTAGCAGTTCGTCCTAGAAGTATAGGAATATCTGAATTAGAAGATAAATTTATTATAGATTTTTTAGAAGCACCAAAAGAGAAAATTCAAGAACTTATGAGCCAATGGACTAAAGCACTTAAAATATAAACTATAAATTATGGTGTGTTGTAAAGCACATCATATATTACACTTCCCTTTTTTAAATTTATTAAGTTCAAATATGTTAAAATCAATCTAAGTTATAAATATATTGAGTATGTTTTAAGGAGTTAAAAAATGAATACACAAACCATACAATTGGATATAAGTATAGATATTTTTGATAGAGTAGTTAAATTTTTGAAAACTTTACCTAAAAATAAAATAAAATTAAAAATAGAAGATAATATAATCTTTAAAAAAAAAGGTATCATTACAAACACTTCAAAGTTCTTCTATGAATAAAACTTGGAATAATATAGAAGATGAGGCTTGGAATGAGGTATAAAAATGGTGATATTGTATTGATAAATTTCCCATTTATAGATTTATAAATCTTGAAAATGGAATAACAAAGATAGAAGTATTGGATATAGTGTAATGACCTATACTAAGATAGTAAAATATGAGATAATAGAGAGTATAAAAAAGGAAACCAAAATATGAAAAAAATATTATTAATAATGCTACCGATTTTTATAGTGGCGAGGGTTCATTATGCCAAGGTAGAACCTTATGATAGTGTAGTGTTGAAATCTGCTGTAAGTGCAAAGGTTTTGAGTGTGGATTTGAATAGTGAGGGGCGACTTGTGGCTAATGGTGAGGTGATAACCTTAGATGATGTGATAGATAAGCAGGATTTGAAGCTATCACAAGAGATGTTAGTGGGGTTAAAGAGTAGTTATAAGAGAAAAGAGAGTTACTTTAATAAGTTAAATAGATTAAATACTGCTTCTAAAACTCAAAAAGATAGTGCATATTATAATTTTATTGCATCTAAAAATCAGTATCTTACTACTAAGTTTAAAATTGAGAGATTAAAAGATAGTATCTCTAAAAAGCATATAGTTTTAAATAATAAATATCTATATCAACTCCATACAAAGGCAGGTGAGTTTGTTAATTTTGGTTCTCCATTGGCTACAATTCAAGATTTATCAAAAGCTAAACTTGTTCTATTTTTAGAACCAGAAGAAATCAAAAATTTAGAAGAGAAAAGCATATATTTAGATGGAAATAGAACTAACCTAAGAGTAGATAAAGTTTGGAAGACCACAGATATAAGATTTATCTCATCATATAGAGCAGAGATAATCCTAAATAATCCTAAATTTAAATTTTCTAAGCTTTTAAAGGTAGAGATAAAATGAGAACTTCGGCTTGTGGATTAGATTGTTATGATGCTTGTGAGATAATTTATGATAATGGTAAGATAGGTGGTAATTTATGTAGTGTAGTGCATAATCAACTGCCAAATACTCCACGAATTACGAAGCCAACTATTGATGGTGTTGAGGTAACTATGCAAGAGGCATTAGATGCTATTAGTCTTGATAAAAATTCACTTTTGTATCGTGGTAGTGGGAATGTAGGGGTGATGAATGATATTACAAATCTACTTTTTGAGAGATTAGGTGCTACTACAACAAAGGGGAGTCTTTGTGATGGGGCAGGGGAGTATGGTATAGAAGAGGGTAGGGGGTTTAATAGTGTGGTAACTCCTAGAAGTATCAATAAGGCAGAGGTGGTGGTAGTTTGGGGTAGAAATATATCTACTACAAATTCTCATCTAATGCCATATTTAAAGGGTAAAAAATTAATAGTAATAGACCCAGTTAAAACTACAATAGCTAAAAAAGCTGATATTCATCTACAAATCAAGCCACGAACAGATTTCTATCTAGCACTACTTTTGGCTAGATTTTCAACTATGCAAGATTTACAAAAAGATACAGATATTGCCGATATTGAAGAGTTTTATGAATTTACAAGAGAGTTTAGAATTAAATCAATATTAGCCCATATTGGAGTAGAAATTAATGATATATCTCAAACAATAGATTATCTATCTAGTGATAAAGTAGTCTATTTAGTAGGATTAGGAGTCCAAAAATACTCAATAGGAGATAGTGTATTAAGAGCAATTGATGGATTAGCCATTACTTTGGGGCATTTTAATAGAGATGGTTGTGGAGTAAGCTTTTTGGGTAATTCCAAATTGGGACTTGATAATATATTTGCTATCAAAGGCAAAAAAGTATCCAAAGTAGATACAGAGTTTGAAAAATTTGATACAGTATTAATCCAAGGTGCTAACCCAGCCCACTCAATGCCAAATACAAATAGAGTAGTAGAGTCTCTTAAAAAGGTGAAAAACTTAGTATATTTTGGATTGTATAAGAATGAGACAAGCAAGTTAGCCAAAATTGTAATACCTGCTCAAAACTTTTTGGAAAAAGATGATGTAAGGCTTAGTTATAGTGATTATTCAATTAAAAAAATGAATAAAATTAATGATTGTGATTATGGAATAAGTGAGTATGATTTCACTAAATATATGATAGATAGATATGATTTAGAAGATATTAAGTCTCAAAATGAGTATATTGATTTATGGTTAAATCAGAGTAGAGATAAGATAGAAGATATAGAAGAGTTTGAATTTATAGATGATTTTTATGATGATTTTGAGAATATTAAAAGATTTAGAAAAGTAAGAGTCAAAAAAGAGGATATTGATAGTAGATACTATCTTATCACTCCCAAAGCGACCAACTCTATAAACTCTCAATTTAAAAGAGTTGATAATATATTAATACACTCAAAAAGTGGGTTTAGAGATGGTGATAAAATTAAGATTAAAAGTGAGTATGGAGTATTAGAATCTATTATCAAGATAGATGATACTTTAAGAGAGGATTGTATTGTAGTTAAAGCTAATCATAGTGGGGTAAATAAGATTACCCCTCCTTTAATATCACAAGAGGGTGATAGTGCTTGTTTTCAAGAGGTGAGGGTGGATTTATACTAATACAATATCCAAAACCTCTCTAATATTTGCTACAGGAATAATCTCCATAGCATCTTTGACTTCATCAGGAATATCCTCTAAATCTCTCTCAAAATTTTTGGTAGGGATTAGGGCTTTTGTTACTCCTGCTTTGTATCCTGCTATTAGTTTCTCTTTGAGTCCTCCAATTGGTAATACTTTACCTATCAAAGTTACCTCTCCTGTCATTGCTATTTGATTATCAATTTTTTGATTTGATAATATAGAGGCTATTACACAACAAAGAGCAATTCCTGCACTTGGTCCATCTTTGGGTGTTGCACCCTCTGGGATATGGATATGTAAATCATATCGTTTGTATATTTCTGAACTAGAAACAACTATTTTATCCTCTTTTTCTTTGGTTGATAGTGGAATTATATCTTTTGGAATTTTAAGATAATTTTCATCAATTAATATTTTGACTACACTCATAGATATTCTAGCTGATTCTTTCATCACTTCACCTAGATTACCAGTGAGTTGCATTACACCTTTGCCCTTAATTTTAACAGCTTCAATAGTTAGTACATCTCCACCAACTGATGTCCATGCTAGTCCATTGATTACTCCAATTTGTGCTTCTGTTGCTATTGGTGAGATTTCAAATACTTTTTTATCTCCATATTTACTGATATTTTTAAGAGTAATTGATACTTTTGAAGTATCTTCATCTTGAAGTATCTCTTTTGCACTTTTTCTCATAAGAGAGTCTATTTTTCTTCTTAATCCTCTTACTCCTGCTTCTCTTGTATATTCATCTATTAATACCTTAAGAGCAGGGTCTGTAATATTAAACTCTGTTTTTCTAAGAGAGTTTTTTTTGAGTTCTTGTGGGATAAGGTATCTTTTGGCTATTTCAAATTTTTCATTTGGAGTGTAGCTGTTGAGTCCTATAAATTCCATTCTATCTCGTAGAGGAGCAGGAATTTTGCCTATATCATTAGCTGTAGCTATAAAAATTGCTCCACTTAAATCTATATGAAAGTTTAGATAATAATCACGATAGTGAGCATTTTGTTCTGGGTCTAATATCTCTAGTAGTGCAGATGTTGGGTCTCCCCTCATACTTCTACCTACTTTATCAATCTCATCTAATACAATTACAGGGTTCATACTTCCTGCTTCTACAAGTCCTTGGACTACTCTACCAGGCATCGCACCAACATAAGTCCTACGATGTCCTCTTAGTTCATTTACATCTTCTAATCCACCTAAGGCTAATCTAACAAGAGGGCGTTTAAGAGCATTTGATATAGAAGTAGCTAAAGATGTTTTACCGACTCCAGGAGGTCCTACAAAACATAAAATTACACCTCTATTCTCTTTTTTACCTCTTAATTCGCTAAGTTCTTTGATAGAGAAGTACTCTATAATTCTATCTTTAGCTTTGTTTATTGAGTAGTGGTCCTGGTTTAATCTATTTTCTACATCTGATATATGAAGAGCTTTTTTGGATAATTTACCAAAAGGAGTATCAAATACCCACTCTAAATAGCTATAGATTGTGGCATAATCTCCACTATCTTGGTGCATTCGTGATAGTTTATTGAGTTGTTTTGATACCTCTTTATAGGCATCATCATTTAGATGAGTTTTAATCTTCTCTAGTTTATCTTTAAAAGATTGTATCTCCTCTTCTTTATGGGCATCTACACCTAATTCACTTTGAATCTCTTTGAGTTGCTCTTTTAGAAAATACTCTTTGTTTGTTTTTTCTATTTTGCTATGGACTTTACCTCTAATCTCTTTGTCTAACTTTGAAGATTCTATCTTTTGAATTACTATTTCAATTAGTCCTAAAAGGCGATTTTCAGTGCTATTTTCTACAAAAAGTCTATATGCTTTATCTTTTTCAATATTTAACATTGAGGAGACTAAATCAATAACTCTATTTGGTTGAGAGTTGTCTTCTACACTTTTGATTATATCAGTTGGAAAACTATTTGCAATAGATGATAATTTTTTTAATTTTTCATGTAAAATTTTCATTAATGATTTTACAGCATCAATATTATAATTATCATACTCAATAGTATCAATATTTCCCATTAAATATGGTTTATCACCATCTATATCTTTGATAAGTGCTTTTGAAAACCCTTGAAATAGAATTTTAACTCTATTATCAGGCATATCTACTTTTCTCATAATAGAACCAACAACACCTATGCTATTTATCTCATTATCATCATCTTTATTAGCAAGTGAAGCTATAAAGATAAGAGAATTATTAGAAATTGCATAATTGATAGCCTCAATATCATCTTTATCAGAAAGAAATATTGGACTTATCATAAATGGATATAAAAATATACTCTCTTCTACTATAATAGGTAGAGTTGATGGAAAGTTATCATAATCGCTTATTTTCATATATGCCTCTTCTACCTATTTCATAATAGAAGCTAAGATATTTGTATCTGGTTTGCTAATATCACTAGCTTTGATTGGAGAACTTGTATTTTTAGCTCTATATTTTTTGGCTGCATCATCTTTGCCTATTCTATCATATAGTGATGCTACATTCTCATTTAATAGAATTTGACTCATTTTAAGTCTTGTAATAATTGTATTTACTAATGGAGAGTATTTAGAAAATTGATAAGTATATAGAAACTTATTTGCATTTGTAATTGTATCCATCATCAATTTTTGGTCTTTATTAGTATCTTTAATACCCAAAAATGCTGCTTTTAGCTTCATAAATTCGGCATACTCTCTTCGTTCACCTACTGCAAATCTTTTATTATATTCACCAAAATAGTAGTTTGCCATTAGATACTCTTCAGAGTCCATATGTGCATGTGCTAATAGCATTATAGTAGTTTTTAATAGTTTAGATTTTGTATGTTCACTTCTCATAGATAGGTAGTACTCATCAGCCTTATCTAACTCTTTTGAAGTAATGCTATCAGTAATTTTAATATACCATGATAGTGCAGTTTTATCAAATTCACCTTTTGTAGTAATTATAGTACAGCCATTAAACAGTGCCAAAACAAAAGCTACAAGCAAGATTTTTTTCATCATTAATTAACCTCTTTTTATATAATTTAGTAGGAAATATATTATCCTAAATAAGATAAAGACTTATTTAAGAGGGTGAGATTTACCCACCCCTTTACTATTAATAAAGACCAAATTTACCATCAGTTCTTTTATACATAACTCTCATTAATCCATCATGGTCATTAAATACAATAAATTGTCTATTTCTCTCATCTTTCAATGCCTCTATAGCTTCATCAAACTCTAAAGGTTTATGTAACTCTAAATCCATAGGAACAATCTCATCTTCATTATCTGTTTCAACATTATCAAAGTTTAATACTGCTCTTGCATCTTCACCCATATCTTTAAAGCTATTAATTCTATGACCTTTGATTTTATCAGCATGTCTTCTTAGAGATTTTTTTACTCTCTCAATAGCTAAATCAATAGACTCATAAATATCAGGAGCGTTTTGTGTAATTACAATAGTATTTTTATCTTTTAAATTGATTACAAACTCTACGCTATACCCTTTTTTACCGTGCTTTTGGTGTGATGATATAATAGTTGTTGCAGATATAATATCAAGATTATATTTTTCAAGCGTATCTATCGCTGAAGTTACATAATCTTTTATCCCCTCTGTTAAGTCGAAATGTCGTCCTACAATATTTCTGTTCATAATTTATCCTTTGTGGCAATAATTATAGAGTATATCTAAATTTTTATACTCTTATTGGATTATATCTTTAAAAAATAAACAGTTGGTAAAAAATTATAAAAATTATAAAATTTTTATATTAAATTACTACTTATGTATCTAATATGCTCTTACTTAAGATAATTATATTATAAACTTATCCTAAATCAAATTATATAAATTAAAATAATGTTATTATTAGAAACTATTTAAGTAATTTAATGGCTTAGTAGAAAATACAAAAAGGGGAGATAATGAGTAGAGTTTTTAGTAAATTATCTTCGCTAATTCTAGGTGCTTCACTTGCAACAACTTTTGCAACTGCTAGTTCTGGTGAATTAGAGAAGATAATGAAAAAAAGAGGCTTAACAGAAAATGATGTAATTCGTGCAGCAAAGACATATTTACCAACTGGTGGTAGAGATGAGTTTGTTGTATTTAGTTCTGGTGGTCAATCAGGTCAGATGATGGTATATAGTGTACCATCTATGAAGATTTTAAAATATATT
>JAMOOX010000021.1 GCA_027065045.1 Campylobacteraceae bacterium
TGGCACAAGTTCTGTTTTTAAAACCCGATATATTACTACTTGATGAACCTACAAACAACCTTGATATAGAGGCTATTAGTTGGCTAGAAAATGAGCTAAAAAGACATGATGGAGTGATGATAGTAATATCTCATGATAGACACTTTTTAAATGGTGTTGTAACTCATATTCTTGACCTTGATTTCTCTAATATTAGAGAATTTACAGGAAATTATGATGATTGGTATATTGCAGCAAACTTAATTGCAAAACAGGCTCAAACAGATAGAAGTAAAGCACTCAAAGAGAAAGATGAATTAGAGAAGTTTATCGCAAGATTTTCGGCTAATGCTTCAAAAGCCAAACAGGCAACAAGTCGTCAAAAACAGCTTGATAAATTAGATGTAGCAGATATTAAACTCTCTTCAAGAAGAGACCCATCAATTATGTTTAAGCCTCATAGAGATATTGGTAATGAAGTTTTAGAGGTTCATAATTTATCTAAAAGTTATGATGATAATGAAGTCCTAAAAGATGTTAATCTTAAAATTGAGAATGGGGATAAAGTAGCTATTATTGGTTCAAATGGTGTGGGTAAAACGACTTTACTAGAGATATTAATGGAGAAGATGGAAGCAAGTAGTGGGAGCTTTAAATGGGGACAAACATTAACTCTAAGCTATTTCCCACAAAATACCACTGATTTGGTAAGTGGAGATAATAAACTCTATGACTGGATTCAAGGATTTGACCCAAAATGGCATATTGATGAGATACGAAAATGTCTTGGTAGAATGCTATTTTCTGGAGAAGAACAAGAAAAAGAGGTAGGAAGTTGTAGTGGTGGAGAGAAGCACCGTATAATGTTATCTAAAATGATGATGGATAGCTGTAACTATTTAGTATTAGATGAACCTGATAACCACCTTGATTTAGAAGCTATTGTAGCACTAGGTGAAGCTCTTCATCAATATAGAGGTGGTGTAATTTGTGTATCTCATGATAGAGAGTTAATTGATGCCTTTGCTAATAGAATTATCAAAATAAATGCTGATAAAAGTATAATAGACTTCAAAGGTAGCTACGAAGAATTTATAGAACAAGGTATCTAAAAATGTCAAAATATATACTCTTTGATACAGAAACCACGGGCA
The DNA here is from genome assembly GCA_027065045.1 of Campylobacteraceae bacterium. Lineage (GTDB taxonomy): Bacteria > Campylobacterota > Campylobacteria > Campylobacterales > Sulfurovaceae > FS08-3. The sequence continues at coordinate 1,134 of JAMOOX010000021.1, forward strand.
ATCAAGATGATGATAGAATTATCCAAATTGGGGCATTATTAATTCATAATAGAGCTAATATTGAAGTCTTTGATGAGCTTTGTAGTAGTGATGTAGAGATTAAATTAGAGGCGATGGAGGTGCATAATATCACACCTGATATTATCGCCTCTAAACCTAAATTTATTGAAACTAAATCATATAATATGATTAATAAGTTTAACTCATCTGATAACTTTTTGATAGCCCATAATATTAGCTTTGATTTAGGAATGTTAGAAAAAGAGGGATTTGAAAACTCATATACTCTAATAGATACCCTAAGATGTGCCAAACATCTACTTCCTGATAGTCCATATCATAGATTACAATATCTTAGATACTCTTTGGGACTATTCCAAAAAGAACAAGAAGAAGCCCAAAAGTTAGGAATTACAATCAAAGCCCATGATGCTATTGGTGATGTATTGGTAATGAAACTACTTTTATCTAAACTCTCTCAACTCGTAAGAGAACAATACCCAAATAGCGATATTATGGAGATTTTAACCCATCTTACAAAAACACCAGTCTTAATGAAAACATTTAAATTTGGTAAGTATAAGGGAGAAAATATAGAAGATATTGCTAATAGGGATAATGGATATATTAAATGGATGTATAAAAATTTAGAACTTGATGAGGATATGAAATATACTTTAGAACAGTATCTATATTAAAAGGAATAGTTGATGATAGTTAATGATTTCAAAATTATAATTAGAGCCAAAAAAGTTCCAGTTAATATTAATAATGAAATAATTAAATATATTCAAGATACCACAATGCAAAATAATCATTTGCATTGTAAAATTTTTTTTCAAAATAGTTTAATTGCACAAGGTATTATATTAGATTTTTATAAAGAATTTGAGATATTAGAAGATTTCAATGGAGTACCTTTTACTCATATATTAAGATTTGAATATAATGGTAGAGAACATCAATCTTATACAAAATTTGGTAAAACTATATATAAAATGAAATATCTAAATAATCCACCAATAAAAAATGAAATAAGAGAGTTATATATAGATAAAATAATCTCTTATTTCAATGGATATATCAATTCTTTGAAAAAAAACTATACTAATCTAAATATAGCTTATATTCCATCACAATCTAAAATACCCAATGATATAGCAAACAGATTATCTATAATAAATAAAATACCTCTTATATCAAATATAAGCAAAAATAGTTTAATATCAAGTAAAAGTATAATAGATTTATCAACTCAAAAATTTGATAAATATTTTATAGATTTAAGTCAATTAAATATTAATAATAACTTTATAGTTATTGATGATGTAATGGGTACAAGTACTTCAATATGTGAAACTATGTATAAATTATATAATTTCAATAAAAAAGTTAATTTTTTCTTTATACCTGTAAAAGATGTAAAGAGATGAAAAATATAGTATTTATAAGTGGGTCTATTTCTATTAGAAAATTACCACAACAAGTAAAAGGTAGTATAGATAAAATTATGAAACAAAATTTTGAGATATTAGTTGGTGATTCTAAAGGTATTGATACTTTAGTACAAAATTACTGTTTATCATTAAATTATTATAATATAACCATTTATTCAATTTATACATATCCAAGATATAAAGCAAGTGAAAAGTTTAAAGTAAAATATATTAAAGTTCCAAGTAGTATCAAACAAGAACGACAAAGACAACAAGAAAAAGATAAAGCTATGACATTAAATAGTAAATTTACTTTTGCTATATGGGATAGTAAAAGTTTTGGAAGTTATAGTAATATTATTCGTGGATTAAATAATAATAAAAAAGTTAAAGTTTATCTATTTGATAAAGATTTATTTCTAAAACAAAAAGAGACTATAATAGATAAAATAGATTTTATTTATAGAGAAAACAATGGCTATACAGCTTTGGAAGTGATTAAATATCTTAAAAATGGCATTTTTAAAAGAACACAAGATTTAAACAGATATTTAACAGAGAAATTAATAATAGTAAAAAATAATAATACCTATATCCCAACAAATGAATATCAAAATCTATTTATTATCGATAAATATAGAGGAAGAGTAAAAGGTATTAAGTTTAAGAATGAATTTATATCTTGGATTGAGAAGTATATTCAAGAAGATAGAAAATTACAACAACCTAGACTATTTTAATTATGAATAATAAAAATATATTCTTTTATATACTAATAATATTTTTGGCTCTCTTTATTTACGGTACAATTAAAGCAATTACTATCGTAAATAAAAGAGAGGTTAGTACAAATGATGGAATATACAAAAATTATGTCTCAACTTCAAACGAGATAAAAACTCTTAGCCATAATCTAACTAAAAATAGTAATAATAAATTAGAAAAAGTATCTATTTTATTAGATTATGTAACTAATATCCCATATAAAACCAAACTATTCCAACAAAGCAAACCTCTCCAAACCATTCAACAAAACTTTGGAGATTGTGATGATAAGAGTAATCTATTAATATCAATGCTTCACTCTCTTGGGATAGAGGCATATCTTGTATTAGTACCTAAACATATATTTGTAATAGTAGCTATTGATGATAATAGATTATCAGATATTCAGGGAT
>JAMOOX010000022.1 GCA_027065045.1 Campylobacteraceae bacterium
TATCATAAAAACTAACAGATTCCACAATATACTCATAAGGTTCATTTGCCTCTCTTCTTGAAATTAAAACAAAATACCACTCAATATTCTCTACTCTTTTATCTGAGTAAGTATGAAGCCAAACTCTGCTCTTTTGCAAAAAAAATGCTAACAAAAGTTCTGCTTCAAATTGAGGTCTTTCACAACTATCTTTTAGCCTTAACGAAGCCTCTTTTAAAGCATCTTTAACTATCATTTCTCATCATCTTTCATAAATGTAAATATTCCATCTTTATTAAGTGAAGTTTGTTCAATTACGGCATCAGCATCATATCCAAGCTCTTTAAGTCTTTCTAACACAGGAGGATGAGTATAATAGAAAAATATCACTAATGGATGAGATTTTGGAAATGATTTATTTTCTGTAACAAGTTTTAAAAGTGCTGTAACAAGATGCTCTTTCCCTGCCATATTCGCTCCAAATTCATCTGCACCATACTCATTTTTTTGGCTAACAAAACTCATAAAAGGGTTAAATAGAAATCCAATTATTGGCATAAGCAACATTAAAACTGCTATCTTAGCTCCTGCTGTTGGGATAATTCCCATCTCTGTAAAAAGTGAATCAGGAAGGTGTCCAAAAGTGTAAAAACTAATCAGTAACAAAAGTCCCATCAGTGCAATATTTTTCCAAATATCACCATGTTTAAAGTGTCCAAGTTCATGACCTAATACGGCTAAAAGCTCATTTTTATTTAGCTTTTCTATCAAAGTATCATATAAAACAACTCTTTTGCTTTTGCCTAGTCCACCAAAATATGCGTTAAGTCTGCTATCTTTTGTACTAGCATCCATCACAAAAATACCATCACTTTTTAACCCAACACTTTCCATCAATTTAGTGATAGCATCTTTAAGTTCACCCTCCTCTATTGGATTAAACTTATTAAATAAAGGAGCAATTATTGTGGGATATATAACATTAGCTAACACTGCAACAGAAAACATTAAAGTAAAACCCCAAAGCCACCAAGAATCGTAATTTGTGATTATCCATGCCAAACCAGCAAACAGTAATCCACCCAAAACTATAAAAATAAGGGTTGATTTAATTGTATCTATAATATACATTTTTGGAGTCATTTTATTAAATTTAAAATCTTCATCTATCTTAAAAGTTCTATACAAGTCAAAAGGAAGCCCAATAACAAAATTAACAGCAAAAAAGCCAAATAAAAATGCTACAGATTGAAATATTTGATTTTCTAAACCTGTCCAAGTAGTAATCCACGCAAAACCAGTAATAGCCCACCATAAAAACACTAAATAATCAACAAATGTCTCTACAATAGAAACTTTCTCTTTTGCCACAGCATAATTTCCTGCTATCATATATTTTGTAGCACTCATTAAAACTGCTTGTTGGCGTTTTTCAAAATTTATATAACCTATCTGCATAAATGAAATATATAATCTAATTAAAGTATAAATAGAATATATAATGATAACTGTCTCTAACATAATCTCTCTTTATTTTGTTTTTTGACAATATATCATTAAGTTACTTAAACATATAAAGTAATATCATAAATTTGGTATCACTCTATAAATAGATATTAATAGATCTGTCTTACACATATCAAATTCATCTGATATGTTATATTATGTGAAGATATAATATTATTCTGGCTCATACCAATCTCAGAGGTCTATTACCTTAACAGTATAAAATATGAATAATCAAGTAAAATTCAATCTATAGCTTGGATAAAATTGGTTAAAAATCAAGTAACTTCTCACTTTATCTACTATTAAAATAGCAGACCTCTAAGATTGGTATAAGCCTTTTTCATAATTAAAATCCTTTTAAAGTATTTAGTATTTGTATCGTTTTATCGGCTAAATATTCTTTTTCCTGTTTTTTTAATATAGTAGAAGATTGTATATTCTCTAATAATTGTTCTAAACGAATTTTAATATCACTCTTATCTACTGTTGTATTTGATTCTAATTAAAAATATAATTTAATCAAAGCACTTGCTCTAGTTCCTTCACAAAAAATACTATTAGATGCAATATCTATTAATCTCATAAACCTATCATCTCTATTAGATTTAGCTAGAGAATATATAACCGCACTCGAGAATAATTCTTTCTCAAAAGGATGAAAATGTGAATTTGGTATTGTATTATAAATCATATCCATTAATTTATTTATTACATAATCATCATTAATTCCAGTCTTAGCAAAAGCACTAATAAGTTTTATCTTTCTATTCCCCTCCATCTCATTATCCATATCTTTTTCAATCATTGTTCTTGATTCATTTGGCTTTAAAAGAGCTAATATTTTGGCATAATATGGTTTTACAATACCATCTGATGTTGGATATCTTTTCTCTATTTCCTTTGATGTTTCAAACATCTTTGTTTGTTCTTCAGCAAATCTTTTCGAAGTATCTACACCATTTATAAAATAAACATCTGTTTTTGTCTCATCAAAAATAGCAAAACCTAAAATTGGATATAGCCATATTAAAATTAATAATAATATCTTTTTCATATTCTACTCCTCATACTTACTAGTATTAAAATCACATAATTGTTTTTTCTCATTACACCATGGTATTGTATAACTACCACCACTAAGTAATGTATCATATTCTATATATGCATTCCATCTTTCTGTATTATTAAAAATAATTTTAACAAACTTATCACTACTAGTCATTCTTTCAAGACTATATAAATTTTTACTTTCTTCATTTACACATACTCTGAAATATGCTTCACAACTAGATGCACTACTTACTTCATCCTGAATTTCTTTAGCATTAGTAGGATTTTTTAAAACCTTTTGCCAACCTCTAGCACCTTGCATTGCAATATCCACATGAATTGGATGTTTATCTTGATAAGTATGATATATCCATCTTTCCACATCATCTCGTACACCATTATTATTTGAATCTATTCCAAGAAGTGTAGAGTTATTAATTACTGGATCAGGTTCAGGTGGTAATGTATGTCCATGAATAACTTCTTCTTTATCTGCAACAAAGCTATAAGAGATGTTATATCTGCTATTTCCATTTGAGTGTTTCACTAATTTTATAATATAGTCTCTGCTTTTTGCAACTTGAAGATTTACATTATGGGTATATTCAAATGATGGCTTAGATATCAAATTCAGATTATCACAAGAGTTACCAATAAAAAGTTGATATTTCATCTTTTTACTATTATCTTTAAGTAGGTCAATAGAAAAGTTTCCATCAACTGCAGTATTAAAAGATAAATATATCTCTTTAGAGTGTTTATTAGAGTAGTTGTCTTGATAGTCTACATCATCGCTAATACCACCTAATTGAGGTATATTATAGGGAGTTTCACAACTATTATTATCTAATTCTATATTAGAAAGCAAAAGCTGGGGTAAAATCAAAATTGATGAGAAAAGTAGAGTTTTAAGTTTCATAAGAAATCCTTGGGTTAATATATTTTATTATACACCCCCCCATAATAAATATATTAAATTGATAGATTTTTTAGTAGGTTTATAAAAACTAAACCTACTAAACATTCACAGCTACCTTATAAGTTGGGTCATCCTCTTGATAAGCACAAAATGGTCCTGCACTCTTTAGCATAACTCTACAATCTTTTGAAAGATGCCTAATTGTTAGTTTTTTATTTTGTTTTT
>JAMOOX010000023.1 GCA_027065045.1 Campylobacteraceae bacterium
TAGAGGCTAAAGGTAAAGTGGAGATTGTGGGATATAAAATCTTTGTAGAACTTAAAGATGGAGATAAGTTTGAGTTTATGTATGCTACCAAAAAGTTGTTGCTTAAATCAATTGATAAAATAGCCAAAGAGATAAATAGATGAGACCAATTTTTATAACAGCAACAAATACAAATATTGGTAAAACTTATGCTACTCTTAAATTAATTGATAATTTGTCCCAAATGGGATTTAGAGTGGGAGTATTTAAGCCTATTGAGACAGGTGTAGAGGATAAACCAGTAGATGCTACTCTTTTATTAGAGAGAGTCCAAAGATATAATCCAAAGTTTAAAAACTTAACACCATTTGATATTACAGCATATACATTTAAATTGCCATCAGCACCATTTTGTGCAAATAGTAACATAAGTATAACAAAACTTATAGATAAATACAATGAATTAAGTAGCCTATGTGATATACTCTTAATCGAGGGGGCAGGGGGATTATTAGTACCTATTAAAACAGATTATTTTATGATTGATTTAGCCAAAGAGTTGAATTCAAAGTTACTTTTGGTAACATCTAGTAGATTAGGAACAATAAATGATACGCTACTTAGTATGGAAGCATTGAAGAGTAGAGGTATTGATTTTGAGTGGGCTATTAATCTATATCAAGATATAAATAGTTTTGATAGCGTAACTAAACCATTTTTTGATACTAAATTTAATAAATATCTAAGTTTAGAACAAGATATTAAACAAATCATTAAATTACTTATTAAATAAAAAGATGTATAATAATGATATAAGTTCTCTTTTGGGAGAGAGTTGTCTAATTGTTAAATTATTACTGTTTGAGAGAGTTGTTTATAGAACAATCAATATAGATAAGAGAATATTTGAAAAGGATAGAAGATGCCAAGTAGTCAAAATGGAGACTTATTAGTCTCACAAGATTTAAAAAATAGTGCTAGTAATTCATATTATTTTGGGACACAACATGCAGGTGAAATTGTTGAAGTAAAACTTAATTTTACGAGTAGTGAAAATGATAATGTAGAGAGTGAATCAGAGAGTGTAGTTGTAGATGTTGCAATTGATGAGAGTGGTTTTGTAAATTTAAATACAGGTGATATTAATAGATATATTTCAAGAGGAAGTTACAATAGCCTTTTTAATGCATCAGATGTAGATAGTTTTCAAATTTATAGTGGTAATAGTGATGTAGAGACACTTCTTACTACTCCTGAAGTTCTTTTGGAAGATTCATTTGAAAATATCAGAGCTTCAAGAGGTAGAGGAGTATATGAGGGTGATGTAGAGGGTGATAATGGTACTCTTTGGAGTAGTACTCATGGTATAGAAGCACAAACTGGAATTATAGCTCAATCTAGTGATGGTCATACTCATGTAGAACTTGATGCTAATGAAAATACAACTATGACAACAACAGTTACATTATCTGAAAATAGTGATAGCTATGTTATGAGTTTTGATATAAATCCTAGAAATGGTGGAAGTAGAAAAGATTTCAAAGATTCATCTGATATGGAAGTATCTTTTGGAGATAGTGTTGTAGCAATTAATTCTGATGTAGATGGTAATTTGACATTTGATGGTGTAAATGATGATGTAGCTGTTGTATTAGAGACACAAGATAATGGTTGGACAAAAGTAACTATAACTTATGATAATGTAGAGGCTGATAGTGTAGATTTATCTCTAAGTGGTACAGGTGAGAGCAATAATGTAGGTATGTTAGTTGATAATATCAAAGTAGTTAGTGTAGCTCAACCAGTAGAAGCACCAGTAGTTGAAGAGATAGTAGAGGATGTTGTAGTAGAAGATACTACACCAGAAGATACTCCTGCTGATGAAGAGGTGGCAGAAGATACTACACCAGAAGATGTTTCTGTTGATGAAGAAGAGACTCCACAAGAAGATGCTACTCCAGAAGAGACAGCACAAGATATTCCTACACAAGATACTCCTGCTGATGGTGAAATGGAACAAGGTAGAGATAGTGATAATTATATAGGTACAGTTACTTATGATAATGATGAAAACTGTGAAATTGATAATGGTAGAGAAGTAGATTTATATCTTGCTACTGATGAACAAGATAGAATTGATGGTGGAGATGGTAATGATAAAATTCTATTTAGAGATTCTACAGAGGGTGTCACTGTAAATCTTGATACTAATGCTAATGTAGATGGAGATGCTGATACTGATAAGTATGTAAACTTTGAGGGTGTTACAGGTTCTTTGCATGATGATGATATTACTGGTGATAGTGGTGCTAATACTCTTCAAGGTGGAGAGGGTGATGATGTTGTAAATGGTGGAGCTGGAAGTGACTGGATTGTTGAAACAACTGATAATGGTAGTGATACTATTGATGGTGGAGATGGAGACCATGATACAGTAGCTTATTATGTTAATGGTGATGTGATTGCCAATTTAGAGACAGGTGAAAATAATCAAGGTGATACACTTGTAAATGTAGAGAATTTAAGTGGTCAATTTGGTAATGATACTTTAACTGGTGATGAGAAAGATAATGTATTAAAAGGTAATGAGGGTAATGATACTCTTGTTGGTGGTGCAGGTGATGATATAATTGCAGGTGGTGCTGATAATGATACTATTGATGGTGGTGCTGATGAGGATAAAATTATTCTTAAAGGATATCCTAATGATTATGAATTTACTCAAAATGATGATGGTAGTGTAACTGTAACAGACCTTAGAGTAGGAGATGCTAATTTAGACGGTACAGATACTATAATTAATATAGAGTTGGTAGAGTTCCAATACAAAGATGATAGTTGTGTAAATCACTTTGATATTGTTACAATTGAAGATGCTATTGATGGTAATATAGAGAGTAATTTAGGTGAAATTACTTACTCTACAGATGGATTTGCTAATTTTGCAAATGCAGTAGGATTTTATAAACCAAATGAAGATGGTACACCAGAACTTGGAAAATTATTAGTTGATGACCAACATACTGTAGAAGATGGAGAGCATTTAGCGTTTGTAACACCAAATGATTATAGCTTCTTTATAATTGCAGATGGTGCAGGTGAGATTTCAAAAGATTCTAAAATTACATTTGATAATAGTGGAGAGCTTCCTATCTTACTTGTAGATGGTGTAGCAGTTGATGCACCTGTATATTTCTCAAATCCAGACCTTAACCCAGGTGGAAGAGACCATTTCCAATTAGAATTAGATGGTAATGGTGGAACAACAATCAAAATTGAAGACCTTGACCTTGGTGATGCTGACTTTGATGATGTTGTAATGCATACAGATTTTGAGATGACTGATTTTGGATATGACCCTATTAATACTATTGGTGGGACTGATAATAATGATTGGATAAACTCTACTGTTGAAAATGATGAAATTGATGGTGGTGATGGAGAAGATACAGTAGCTTATGCTACAAATAGTGATATTAATGCTAATCTTGAGACTGGTATAGTTTCAGGCGATGGAAATGATACTTTATCTAGTATTGAAAATATTGCTACTAGTGGTGGTGATGATATAGTAGTAGGTAGTAGTGAAGCTAATAGAATTACTACAAATGGTGGTGATGATACTATTAGTGCAGGTGATGGAGATGATATTATTAGTGCAGGTAGTGGTAATGATACTATTGATGGTGGTGCTGATATAGATAAAATTGTTTTCAAAGGCGAACCAACTGATTATGAATTTGTATTAAATGATAATGGCACGGTAAGTGTAACAGACCTTAGAGATAGTAGTGTAGATACTCTTACAAGTATAGAAAATGTTGAATTTAGATATACAGATGTAGATGGTGTAAATCATTTTGATGTAGAGAGTATGGCAAGTGCTTTGAGTAATTATGCTCCTGATGGAGAGAGTTATACTTATGTAAATGATGGTAATGTAGGTAATCCTAATGATTGGATAAACTCTACTGTTGAAAATGATGAAATTGATGGTGGTGATGGAGAAGATACAGTAGCTTATGCTACAAATAGTGATATTAATGCTAATCTTGAGACTGGTATAGTTTCAGGCGATGGAAATGATACTTTATCTAGTATTGAAAATATTGCTACTAGTGGTGGTGATGATATAGTAGTAGGTAGTAGTGAAGCTAATAGAATTACTACAAATGGTGGTGATGATACTATTAGTGCAGGTGATGGAGATGATATTATTAGTGCAGGTAGTGGTAATGATACTATTGATGGTGGTGCTGATATAGATAAAATTGTTTTCAAAGGCGAACCAACTGATTATGAATTTGTATTAAATGATAATGGCACGGTAAGTGTAACAGACCTTAGAGATAGTAGTGTAGATACTCTTACAAGTATAGAAAATGTTGAATTTAGATATACAGATATAGATGGTGTAAATCATTTTGATGTAGAGAGTATGGCAAGTGCATTAATCAATCATGCACCAGAGGGTGAGTCTTATGAGTATGTAAATGATGGTATTGTAGGTACTTCAGTAGAAGATGATAACTCTAATGGAGATAATGAAGCTGATAATAGTGGTGATGACTCTTATGGAGATGATAGTTATGGTGATGATGATTCTTATGGAGACGATAGCTATGGTGATGATGACTCTTATGGAGACGATAGCTATGGTGATGATGATTCTTATGGAGACGATAGCTATGGTGATGACTCGTATGGTGATGAACCAGAAGCTAATGATGACTCTTTTAATGCCACAGAAGATGGAGCTGAATTTATAGATAGTGAAGATGAAATTGATGATGGTATGGTTGCATCTGGTAATTTATTAAGTAATGATACTGGTGATGGATTACAATTAACACTAATTGAATTTGATAATAATATTGTAGATGTTCCATCTGATGGTAGTGATATATCAATAAACTCTCAATATGGTACACTTACTATTAATAGTAGTGGAGACTTTACATTTGTAGTAGATGATAACAGTGAAGTTGTAGATGCTTTAAATGAGGGTGATAGTGTAGTTGATGGATTTAAATATACTATTAGTGATGGAGAACATAACCCAGTAGAAGCAGAACTTAATATTACTATTGATGGCAAAGATGATGCACCAGTAATTAACTCTATTGAAGCTAATAATCAAGCAATGCATACAATTACTAATGTAATGGACGCAGATGGTGATGGTATGGCAGATTATATATCACCTGAAGAGTTTTTAGATGGTAATGGTGCAAGTGGTATTCAGTTTGATGAAAATAATGGTAGTGTTACAATCAATATGGGTAATGCAAACTCTAGTATGTCTGTTGATTACCATGGAGGAAATGCAGGGTATAAAAATGTATTAGGTTTCTATGAAAAAGATAGTGATGGAAATATCACTGATGTAAAAGTATTATATTCTGATAATGGTAATGATGATGGTAGAGGTGGAAGATATGATAGCTTCTTAGGTGATGAGGCGATTAATCTAGGTACTCTTAATGACCTTAATGGAGAGGTTGGATTCTTTATTATTCCAAATGGAAATAATGGTGATATTAAAGATGCAATAGAGAATGGTTATGAAGTATCAATTGATGGAGATAATCATATTGTATTTACAAATCCTAATGATGCTAATGATACAGTAAGTAGTAATAAAGCATACTATACAGATAATGATATGAGTACAGATGGTAGAGACCATGCTATTGTTACAATTAATCCTAATGGTGGACTTACTATTGGTATGGAAGATTTACCTGCAAATAGTAGTGATCAAGATTATGATGATGTTGTATTTACAATCAAGCCTTGTGATACTCTAGGTGATGGCAATACAATTTTAAATGATATTGATATTAGTGATGTAGATAATGCTAATCTTGAAAGTGCAACTGTAACTTTAACTAACTTTAAAGATGGTGATACTATTAGTGCAGATGGATTACCTGATGGAATTACTGCTACTATTACAGATGGTGTAGTAGAACTTAGTGGTAGTGCAACAGTTGAAGATTATACAAATGCACTAGAGTCATTAACATTTGAGAGTAGTAGTGAAGATAGAGGTGTTAGAGAGTTTGAATTTACTCTATTTGATGGGGCTAAACATAGTAATACTATGGAAGTATCTGTAGATATTGGTGGATGTCAAATCAATACATTTGTAGAAGAAATAGCTCCACAAGTATTACTAGAAGAGTCATTTGAAAATCTACAAACTTCTAAAGGTTGGCATGTAGAACATGGTGATAATAATATGGTAACTGGCGACCATGGTGTGGTTTGGGATACTCATGGTATTGGAGTAGAAGTTCAAAGCCAAATTGTATCAGTATCATCAGATGGAGATACTCACGCAGAACTTGATGCTCATGGAAATAACTCTAATGTACATATGACTACAAATGTAGAACTTACAGATGTATCAAACTATACTATGAGTTTTGATGTTAAACCAAGAGATGGTGGTAACAAACGAGGATATGAAGATACTTCTGATATGAATATATCTTTAGATGGTAGAGTAGTATCTGTTGATTCAGATAGCGAGGGTGTATTATCATTTGCTAGTAATGATTCTAATACAAAAATTTCAACAGAAGTATTAGATAATGGTTGGACAAAAGTAACTGTAGAGTATGTGGGACTAGATAGCGATAGTGCAGAACTTGTAATTGATGGTACGGGTGCAGAAGATACATACGGTATGCTTTTAGATAATATTAGATTGGTAGAATCTTCTAATCAAGAGGCTTTACCTGTAGAAGATAATATTCCTGTTGCTCAAGATGAAGTAGTTAATTTAACATTTGCACCTGATGATATGACTACAAATGTTACTTTTGTTGTAGATGTATCAAGTAGTATGAGTAATAATGACTTAGCATTAACAGAGGATGCAATAAAATCATTGATTTCTCAATATGATAATGCAGGAAGTGTAAATGTAAATATTATCCAAACTTGGGGTAGTGCAAATCATGGAGCAGATGTTAATGAGGGCTTAGAAGTATCAGGTTGGGGTAATGAAAATATAAGTGTAAATCTTATCACAGATGCTTCTGGGACTGACTTTGACCAAGGTCTAAAAGCTACTGTTGAAAATTATCAAGATGGTGCTGATAATGATGTAGTATATTTCTTTGCAGATGGTAATACTTATGATCGTGGAGCAAAAACATTTGAGAGTGATTTTGATGAATTTTTACCAACATGGGAAAACTTTGTAGAAGAAAATAATATAGAAGTACATACGATAGGTGTTAATATATCAGGTGGACTTCATGATTTAGAAGCTATTGGAAATGTAGGTAATAATCCAATAGATACAATATATGTAGATGATATTAGTGATTTATCTGATGTTGTATCTAATATCTCAACTACTCCTGTTACTATGAGTGTAGATGGAAATGTAGCTGATAATATTACTGGTGGAGATGGTGAAATATCAATTGATACTATTACAGTAGATGGTACAACTTATGATGTAGATACATTCCCTGATAATGGAGTAGAGACTACACAAGGTGGATTATTAGAGTTTGATTTTGCAACTGGAGATTATACATATAGTGCTTCAAATCAAGTTATTACAGAAGATATTACAGAGACATTTAGTGTAGGTGCATCTGATAGTGATGGTGATAGTGTATCTGTTAATGTTACTGTAAATGTAGATACTCCTGATGTGGTAGTTGTACCTGAAGTAGAAGAGCCAACTGTTGATGTAAATGCTGATACTTCATTAGAGTTTAAAAATGTAGAGTATCACTCTAATACAGATAAAAATGATTATGTAGAAAAAGAGCTTACAACAGGTGATGGTGATGATACTATTATTGTAAAAGATGATGTAGGTGATGAAAATGATGCTGACCATGGTGGAGATAGAGTTATCTCAACAGGTGGTGGTGATGATAGTGTAATTATTGGTGATGATTTACAACATGGTGCTACTGTAAATACAGGTAGTGGTGATGATAGTGTTACTGTAAAAGGTAGTGTAGAGACTGATGGAACTATTATTACAGGTGATGGTAATGATAGTGTAGATGTTAATAAATTGTCTGATGATTCAGCAATATCTACAGGTGATGGAGATGATACTCTTGATGTACATAAAGTTAGTAACTCTTCTATTGATACTGGTGCAGGTGATGATAACTTAAATATAGATAGAGTTGATGCTGGTGATGCAACCATTAACACAGGTAGTGGAGATGATACCGTAGTATTGGATAATGTAAGTAGTGGATTTGATGCAGGAAGTGTAGAACTTGGAGATGGTGCAGATACATTGACTATCAATGATAGTTTAAGTGGAACAGATGCTATCTTTAATGGTGGTAATGGAGTTGATAATTTAGTTCTTAATAATGTAACACAAGCTAAATGGGATGCTGGAATTAATGAACAGTTTAGAAACTTTGAAAATGTTACATTTAAAGATGGTAGTACTATTTCATTGGTAGAACCTGAAGTAGAAGTATTACCATTAGAGGATACAAGTAGTGTAATTGTATCAGAGACATTTGAAGATAGTTCTGAGGGTTGGAACTATGCTACTACTAGTGGAGAGGGTAATATTACTAACTTCTTAGGTAAATTTGGTGGTAGCAGTGGCGAAGAGGCTGTATCAAAAACTTATGACTTTGGTGTAGAAAATGCAGGAAAATCTGTAACTATTGATTTTGATATGTATGAGATTGATAGTTGGGATGGAGAAGAAGGTTATAGAGGTGAAGGTAGAGAAGCATTCCAAGTATTTGTTGATGGTGAAATAGTTTCTGATGATGTAATGGGACATACAGGAAGAATAGAAGATGATGCAGATATGGGTGTAAGTCTTGGAAATGTAATAGGTGGTGGATGGAATGAAGAGTCTCATCATTATACTATTCAAGCTGAAGTGAATGAAGATGGTGAAGTTCAATTAGGATTTGGTTCAACATTACATCAATCTCTAGGTGATGAGTCTTATGGTATTGATAATATCTCTATTACTGCTAGTAGTGATTGGGATTATGTTGGTGCTGATGAAGATGGATTTAACTTTGATAATATAGAAGAAGATGTTCATAATGATGAAGATGGTGATGCAAATGAGAGTCATAATGATTTATTAAATGATGAAGAGAGATTATTTGAGGGTGAAGACGAGCCTGAAGATTCTTATCAAGATAATGATGAAGGTGGCGATTGTTCTGCTCCTGATGTTTGTGACCCAGACCCAATTTGTGGGGTTGAACTACCTGATATACCAGAAGATGATATACCAGTTGTAGATGTGGTTTAATTAGTTTTAGAGTGTAAAGTTTTTTACACTCTATATATTGGTGGGTTTTACCCACCCTACAAGATAAGATATGAATAGTAGTATTAAAATTTCAATTGTAATTCCTTTTTATAACCCACCACCAATATTTTTTATAGAGGCTATCAAATCAGTTAAAAAGCTCAATCCTTATGAGATTATTTTAGTTGATGATTGTTCTACTAATAAGTTTGTAGTAGAGTTGGCTAAAGCTTCTAATTGTAGATATATCAAAACTCCTTATCAATCAGGTACTGATGCTGTGCCTTTTAATATTGGAATTAGAGAGGCTAGGGGGGATTATATATGTAGAGTAGATGCTGATGATGTGCTTTTGTCTTTGCCTAAATCTATGCCTTATGATATTCATTTAGGGCATATTGATAGAGTTCGGAGTCCAAAAGGTGTGAGTGTGGAGAATTTGATATTAATGCCAAGGGCGATATTAAGTTCTAGTACTATTAGTAGAGAGTTATGGCTTAAATATCCATATTTTGAGGGCATTGGATTATATACAGATATATTATGTGCTTTGAGAATATTATATAATAATCATAAATTTAGTGTAAATAGAGATATAAACTATATATATCGTAAACGACCCAACTCTATCCAATCATCAAAAACAAATTTTGAACATAGATTAACACATATTCAAACAGTTTCACAGTTTTGTATAGATGAAAATATTCCCCCCAAAGAGGCAATTAAATATTTAGAACTTGGTATGATGAACTTGAAATATGGAAGAAAGGCTCTTAAAATGATATAATATCATTAGATAAAATATTTAAAGGTACTGTATTGATAATAAGAAAACTGTTTAAATTTGAAAATGCACATATTGTTAGAGGTTGTAGTACTACAAGATGTAGCCAAAATATTCATGGACACTCATATAAGGTAGAGGTGCTATTGGAATCTAAATATCTTGATAATGGTGATATGGTATATGATTTTGGATTGATAAAGCTTAGAATAAAAGAGTTTATAGATTCATTTGACCACTCTATTACACTATATAATAGAGATAATATTGAGTATATTAATGATATGAAAAAACATAGTAAGAGATGGATAGAACTACCAGTTAGTCCATCAGCAGAGCAGTTTTCAAGAGTTATATTTATAGTTATTGATAAGATATTAGAGAGTACTATAATGGTAAATGGTGAAAATGGGGTTAGGCTCAATAGTATAATTGTCCATGAGACAGATACAGGATATGCACAATGTTTTAGAGATGATGCTTATAGTTTGTTGATGGGAAAGATAAATATAGATGATATTAAGTTTTCAGCACAAACCAAAGCAGAATGGAGTGATATTAATCTATGGAGTAGGATAAAAAATAGAGAATTAATAGAAAATCCAAATAAAATTTAGTATAATCTTATATTAAATTAATCAAGGAAGATATATGAAAAAGATATTAGTAACATCTCTAATGGTAATCTCTATTTTATCAGCAGATAGTAATATCACTATAATTGAGAAAGCTTCTAATATTGTAGATGATATTGGTGAGAAAAGTAGTAATATTATAGAGAGTATCAAGGATACAACGACAAAGCTTTTAGATGATAATAAAACTATAGAGATAGATGCAATGTCTCTTTATAATAAGTGTAAAGGTTGTCATGGTAGTGATGGTAAAATCAAAGCACTTAATAAGAGTCCAATTATCGCTTCTCAAAATGTAGATGATATTATTTCAAAGTTAAAAGCTTATAAGTTAGGTGAGCTTAATAATTATGGAATGGGAAGACTTATGACTACTCAAACAGAGGATTTAACTATAGCCCAAATAGAAGCATTAGCTAAATATATATCTAAGTTATAATTTATGAGATATATATTACTTCTATTAATTATCAATATATCTATATTTGCTAAAGATACAAAAGTAGTTTTTATACAAGATAATATGGCAAATGATTTTAGAAAAGCACAGGTATTTGATGTTCAAAAAGAACTTGAAAAATATAAGAATATAGATTTTAAATATATAGATACCAAAGGTAAAATATCTATGTTTATATATTATTTAGATAAATATATTGATGAAAATGTAGATATTGTAGTTTTGGGTTGTGGAGATAGTCAATCCGTAGTGCCATCATTAAAAAAAGTTTATGATAAAGGTATCAAAGTTATTATATTAGATAGAGGTGTTGATAGTGATAAATATACTACATATTTAAGTTCTGATAATATTCATATTGGAGAGATAGCAGGTAAATTTTTGGTAAAAAAGCTTAATCAAAAAGGTAAAATTTTACTTTTAGAGGGGTTAGCAAAAGTAGATGTAACACAAAAAAGGACACAAGGCTTTTTTAATATAGTTAATAAATACAAAGATATAGAAGTGATAAGAGTTACGGGTAATTATTTAAGAAGAGATACCATTATTGAGATAGAAAAACTTCTCTCTAATAAAGTAGAGTTTGATGCTATATTCTCTCAAAGTGATAGTATGCTAAGTGGAGTGAGAGAGGTTTTTAAAAAATATAACAAGAGTATCAAAAATATAATAACAGTTGGTGTAGATTATACAAAAGAGGCTCAAAAAGCTATTAAATTACAAACTCAAACAGCATCTATTAAATTCCAATTAGGTGGCAAAGAGACAGCTAAGGTAATAGAGCATTTAATATCTAATAAAAATGTGGAAAAATCTATTTTTTTACCTGTTGAATTTGTAGATATTAATAGTAGTTATCAAATTAAGCCTATATTTTGAGAGTATTTAAAAGTAAACTAAATATGAAATTTGTGCTATTTAGCTTTAGTACATTTTTTATAGCTTTTTTAATCATAGGTATATATTTTTATAAATATATCAAAGAAGATAGTTATAGAAAAGCCCAGGATGAGGTATCATATATTTTTGATAATATATCTAAAGATATAGATAAGTATAAAAAAGATATTATAGAAGAGGCTAAATTATTAGATAGTGATGAGTCTTTTTTATCCTCAGTATATCTAATTAATAGCTATCAAAATAGAGATAGTTATAATACTGTTTTGATTGATGAAGAGAAAAAAATACTATACAATAAGTTATTAGACAAAGCAAAAACTGGAGAAAAGAGTGAAGTATTATTGTATCTAAAAGATGAAAAATTAGCAGTAGGTAGTAAAAGAGTCAATGGTAAATATATTGGTTTTTTTAATACTTATATTGATAATATAGAGTATTTTTATAATATTAATAGTGATATGCTAATAAAATATAATAAATTTTTTATAAATTATACTCTTCAAAAAGATGTTGATACTATAGATATAAAAGATGATAAACTATTTTTGACTATATGTCATCATATCAAAAATGGTGATAAGGTAGTTGGATATATTAAGTTTTCTAAAAAGATAGATATTATTAAATACTATAGTAATAGTAGAAATAGTGTAAGGCTCTCTTACAAAGATAAATCAACTAATTATGATAATAAATATTATATTAATTCATTAAAGTTAGATAACATTTATATTACTATTTACCATAAAAAAGAGGATATACTTGGAATACTCTCTTATGATAATACTAATTTTTTGGCTATATTATTGATAACAATTTTTTCATTTGTAGCTATAATGTATATATTTTATCATTTTGTTCTAATAGCACCTCTATCAATATTGATGGATAATATTCAAAATATCACAAAAAGAGAATTTAATAAAATTAGAATACTAAATAGTAATGATGAACTTGAAGAGATTTCAGAAAATATGGAAAAGCTATCATATAATATTAGAATCAAAGAGAAAGAACTTTTATATATAGCTAGACATGACTCTCTTACAAATCTATATAATCGATATTATTTTAATTCAATTTTAGAAGATAAAATAAAAACTTTAGCAGAGGATAGATATTTAGCCTTGATATTTATAGATATAGATGATTTTAAATCTATTAATGATATTCTAGGACATAATATTGGTGATAAATTACTTGTAGATGTAGCTAGTAGATTATATGAATTTACACAAAATAAAGCATCTTTAGGTAGAATAGGTGGTGATGAGTTTATGATAGTATTATCTAATATTTTATATAAAAAACAGTTAGATAAATTTACACAAGACTTACACAATATATTTAAAGACTCTTTTTTGATAAATGATAAATATATAAAAGTTACAATTAGTAGTGGTATTGTAATCTCTTATGATAAGAGTATAACCGTAGATAGATTATATAAAGAGGCAGATATTGCTCTATATAAATCCAAAGAGAGAGGTAAAAATCAATTTACTATATATCAAGCTAAATTTGAAGAAGAGTTACGGGCTAAGGAGAATATATTAAACTATCTCAAAAGTGCAGTAGAGAGTTTTGAAGACTTTACCCTAGTCTATCAGCCCAAAATCAAAACAGTTGATGGCAAAACGATAGCAGGTGTAGAGGTACTAATTAGATGTAAAAGCAAAGAGTTAGGAGTTTTATCCCCTGATAAATTTATACCAATTGCAGAAGAGAGTGGATTAATCATACCTCTTGGATATTGGATAATTACCAAAGCATTAGATGATTTTGTAGATTTGCAAAATAGAAATATAGATATAAAACAAGTAAGTATCAACCTCTCATCAATACAGATTGAGAGTAATAACTTTTTGGATAATATCAAAAAAATTATTGCAAAAAGTAGTATTAATCCATCGTCTATTGAGTTTGAACTTACAGAGAGAGTAATAGCAGATGATAATGGTAAAACATTTAAGATTTTAAATGCTATTAGAGATATGGGAATAGATATTGCTATTGATGATTTTGGTACAGGTTACTCATCTCTTAGTTATCTACAAAACTTTCCAATTAGCCGTCTCAAAATTGATAAGGCATTTGTAACTAATGTAGATACAAGTAACTCATTAAATATAATAGAAAAATCAATTGTACCATTAGCACAAGTTCTTAATATCCATACCACAGCAGAGGGAGTAGAGAGAAAAGAGGAGTTTGAAGTACTCAAAAGAGTAGGTGTAGATGATATTCAAGGTTTCTATTTCGCAAGACCTATGGAACTTGATAAATTAGAACAATATATGAAAAAAAAGGATAAATAATGGGATTAAAACCTGATAGTTGGATAAGAGAAAAATCACAAAAAGAGAATATGATTACTCCATTTTGTGAGGGATTAGTAGGCGAGGGCGTAGTAAGTTATGGACTTAGTAGCTATGGATATGATATTCGTGTAAGTGATGAGTTTAAAATTTTTACTAATATTAATGCAGAGGTAGTTGACCCAAAAGACTTTAATGAAAATAATGTAGTAGATTTCAAAGGTGATATATGTATAGTACCACCAAACTCATTTGCATTAGCTAGGACTATTGAGTATTTCAAAATGCCCACAGATGTATTAGCAATATGTTTAGGTAAATCAACCTATGCAAGATGTGGTATCATTGTAAATGTTACACCATTTGAACCTGGTTTTGAGGGGCATATAACAATAGAAATATCCAATACCACCCCCCTACCTGCCAAAATTTATGCAAATGAGGGCATAGCACAAGTCCTATTTTTAGAGGGTGATGAGCCATGTGAGACAACTTATAGTGATAGAAAAGGTAAATATCACAAACAAGAGGGAATAACACTTCCTAGAATATTAGCTCAAAAAGTATGATATAATTAGATATTAAATTATAAAGGGTAGTTTATTATGGCAGTTAAAGGTCCTCCATTCCCAGAACCAACCACACCACCACCAGCAGGTTACACCTATAAAGAGATACCCTTTCCTGAGGGGTATAAGATTAAACCACCTAAGTATAAGCCCAAAAAACCTCTAATAAAAAAGATTTTTTTAATAGAAGTTTTAAGTGGAATTGGACTATTTGCTTTTATTACAATGAGTACAAGTGCAAAAATAAAAAAAGAGAAAGAGGCAAATTCTCAAAAACAATACATTACCATTGATGATAGTGCATTACCACCTAAAAGCACTATAAAAGAGGTAACATCTAGTAAAATTATTAATATATCAGACTTCTCAAAAGCAGAACAAGATTATATAAATAGCAGATGTAAAAATAAAAAAGAGGTAGCACCCAAAAATAGATGTATTAAAAAAAGTATAAATGAGTTATTAGATTTATATTAGTAGAGTGGTATAATTTGAAAATATTCAGTCCATTATATTGTTCAACAGTTCTAGCTGTTGAACTAGGGAAAATTAAAGTTTTCTTGAAAATATATACTGTTCTATCTGATGAGTTAGATACTCCAACTCTTTTTTGTATCCATCAATATATAGTGCTAACTGTTTTTGAGCTCCATATATAAATAGTTGATTAATTTCACTCAATAGATGAGTCATATTATTTGCACCTATCGCTCCTGATAATCCACTCATATCTCTAGTAAGTGCTAATACTTTATCATAATCTTCACTATCTACATAAGACTTAAATTGTGTGAAGTTATTTGCATAAACATCTAAAAACTCTTTTAGAATTTCAATATATAAGATTTCATTACCTTTAGAATATACTACTCCACTTCTTGTATCTAATATAGAGCTATCTTCTATATAATCAATTATATCATCTTCATAAAAATCATCTTCATAAGATGGTTCATCTAATAGAGTCTGTTTTTTTAGAAATAGTGAGAATACGCTATATAGTTGTCCTATTTTAAGAGGTTTAATCAGACATGCATTCATTCCTGAATCATACATCTTTTTAATCTCATGGTCTAGTCCTAGACTTGTGAGAGATACAATTGGAATATGTAGATAAGCATCATTTTCTCTAATAGTTTTGGTTGCTTGATAACCATCCATAATAGGCATAGATATATCCATTAATATAAAGTCATAGTTACCTTTTTTTTGCTCTACAAATCTTAGAGCCTCTTCTCCATTATTTGCCATATCTATTTTGATACCTGATTTGTTTAATACTCTTAAAATAACTTTTTGATTGATTGGATTATCTTCAACAATTAATAGTTTTGCCCCACGAAATACAATGAAATCATCTTTTTCAATTCCATCTGCATCATGAATTTCACCTTTATATACTCTAGGGATATATTTGATTTCATCTGTTTTAATCTCTTCTATCTTCTCCTCTTTTATCTCCACACTCTCTTTTTCTAGTTTTGGTAAAGATAACTCTTTTGGAGGTGCTTCTAATAAAATTTCTTCAACCTCTTTATCACTGCTATTATGATTGAATATATTTGCTAATACCTCATATACTCTCTCACGGTGAAGAGGTTTGATAAGATGTTTATCAATTACTACTAATATATCTTTATCTACACTATCTCTATTTAATAGGTTACTAAGTCCTATTACTTTAAGAGGTGTTTTATCTTTTATATCATTGATATGTCTAGCAAGAGATGGTGTAATAATAGATAAATCTAGGGCTAAAATATCAAAATATTTCAAATCTCCTATACTATCTTCTAAATTTTCTACTGATTTTAAAGTTGTATCATATCCAAAATATCTTAGGATTTTTTCTAGGGCATAAGCAGAGTTATTATTTTTTTCAACTATTAATATCTTTTTAATTCCTAATCTTGATTCTCTATCTTCAATATCTTTATTAGCACTATTCATCTCTAATGGTAAAATCACTGTAAATATAGTACCCTCATCCTCTTTTGAACGAACAGTTATATCTCCATTCATCAAATCAACTAGCTCTTTGGCGATATATAAACCTAGATTATCTTGTTTGTTTTGCTTGTTTTCATTTTTAAATGGCACAAATAGTTGAGAGAGTAGGGCATCATCCATTCCATCACCATTATCTACGATTTTTATCTCTAATTTAATCCTATTACCTTGGATACTAAGTGTGTCAATATTTAGTTTTATATCTCCACTTTTTGTTGTATTTAGAGATTGTTCAAATAGATTTAAAATAATTGTGCTTATATGATTAGAATCACCTACTAATAGTTGAGGTACATTATTATTAATATCAAAAATAAGTTCTACATTACTATTAGGATGTTTATTTAATAGTTGTCCTGATATCTCATTGAGTATGGTATTTATATTAAATAGCTCTTTTTCTACCTCTAGCTTTTTGGATTTTAATTTTAGAAATACAATTAAATCACTTGTAGTATCTAATAAAAGCTCATCAGCATTTTTAAGCTTTTTAGATTTTTGTTCTATATCACTATCTACACCCTCTATAGTATGTTGTAAAATATCATCTCTTTGAGATATTATCTCCTCTACAGAATCCTTAATTCTTTGGCTTACTGTAGAGAGCAAAATATTTTGAGACTCTTCTAACTCTTTGTGTGATTTTTGAATATTAGCATA
The DNA here is from genome assembly GCA_027065045.1 of Campylobacteraceae bacterium. Classification (GTDB taxonomy): domain Bacteria; phylum Campylobacterota; class Campylobacteria; order Campylobacterales; family Sulfurovaceae; genus FS08-3. The sequence continues at coordinate 17,608 of JAMOOX010000023.1, forward strand.
TTTACTCTCCATCATCTCAATATATCTTCTATAATAGATAAATATACCTATACTAGCACCCATTAAAACTAAAATTATAATCCAAAATAACCAACTAGAGGATTTCTCTTCTAGAATAATATTTTTAATATGCTTTTTTGGATTATGATAATTTTTAGCATCTGTCATACTATTAGTTAATTTACTTGTTGGTGTGGTATATCTAATAACAATAGAGTTTGGAAAGTACTGCTTAAGACTATAAAATATAACTGCTAATACCTCATCATCATAAAAAGGTCCAACAGATATAATATATTGCTCCTCCACCTTTTTTTTAGATACATTAAAAAAATATTTATCTTGAAGTGCTTTCATGGTAGATTCACTTAAAATTATATCTTTAAAGCCCTCTATACTACCATCTGCTCTTACTTCACTCTTATATTTTCCAATGACTACCGAACTATAATTATCACCACTAGCATTAAGGTTTGATAATATACCCACTATAAATAGCATCAAAACAGTTATCTTTTTAATCTCATATCCTTCATAATTTAATCACTTGGGATATATTATACCAAATTAACCAAAATAAAAATTTGATATTAATATTATTCATTGTATAATAATTATTGTAATTAATATATTAAAAGGAAAAATATGAAAATAGATATTATGAAGTTAAATTCACAAGGTGGTCAAATACTTGAGGATTTTGTAAAGAACATGGGGATTGAGGGAGCTATTTTAGCAACTTCTGAGGGATTAGAGATGGCTAGTTATTTTACTGATAGTAGTAGAGATGCTGACCTTATTGCAGCTGATTCTGCATCTATGTTAGCAACTATCTCAGGTATGTTAGATAATACAGATAAAGGTGCGTTAAAAGAGATGATTATCACTGCTGAAAATGGTT
>JAMOOX010000024.1 GCA_027065045.1 Campylobacteraceae bacterium
GGTATATTCATAAACATTAATTTTATTGAGAGCCAATCTCTCTTTTGCATCATTCTCTTTTATAATGGTTGCTATATTTAAAAAATGGTATTTCTCATTTGCTTTTTTAGCAAGAGGTGTCTCCCAAGTCATTTTGAAAATATCATGCTTGTTTGCAATACTACCTATATTAGAGTGATAGATTTCTCTTTTCTTGATACTCTCTATCTCAAAATCAAACCTATTTGATTGGTAAATCTTAATACGATTTGGAAACTCCTGTTTTGCAATCTTATAACTATCTTGAATAAGCTGAACTCTTTTATCGAGCTTCTCTTCGCTATGCAGTTTATACCCAATATAGGTCTCAAAAAGCTCATCAAAAATAGTATCTTCACTATCAGCAGAAGCCAAAACTTTGACCTCTGAAAAGTTAAAGTTATGAAAATATTGATATGGGTCTCGTAGCTTGTTATCTTGAACTAATCTATTAAGATACTCAACCATTGCATAAAATTTTTTATTCTCTCCAATAAGTACAGAGCAGTATAGATGTTTAGCTTCTATCTCTGAAATAATGCGTTCTTTAGGGGTTGAGTTATTGAGCATTATACCCACATTGATAAACTCATCACTAAGCTCATTGGGAAAATATCGAACCACTTGGTACTCATATATTTGTCGCATCTGCATCTCCTTTTATACTTATTTTATCTTGTTTTGTACCCTACTTGTGAGGATAGATATTATCTCTTCATCACAATAATGAGTCTCCCACTCTTGGGGAATACTCTTAACAATCTCTCTAATTATACCCTCAATATCCTTTTTGTCCACCGATATGAACCCTTTTGTATCTCTAAAAATATAATCTGGACGATTAACAACATCTACATTTTGAAAGTACATATAGCGATTATTTATATCTCCTGTCTTAACATCACTATAGAGTTCTGCACTATCTAGTGATAGACCCCAATCTATAGCATAATAGTGATTTTTCTTGGTTTGGTGTTGTAATATATTGGTATTATCTAACTCTCTATCATCATTCATCATGATATTATCAATGGTTCTAACAGCTTGTATAAATTTTTTTTGGGCTATCTCATCTTTGGTTGTTTTTCTCACATTATCCAAAAACTCAATAGCAATATTTGTCCCTTTTGAAGCTCTAAAATATACCAAACTCTCTTTTGTAATATTTGATTTTTCAGCCAAAGATATAGCAAAATCATCTATCTCTATAAGTTCTAATTTTTGAGGAGCAATTTTTAATCCAAAGTGTTCGATTAGCTTGTAGGCGATATACTCATTTGTATTACTTCTATCTTTACCCTTTAAATAGTCTTTGCGAAATTTGAGGATATAGGTTTTTTTGTCATTAGCAACTATCTTTACAGGTTTAGAGTTTCCATAAGGCAATGAGCCTATAATCCTTTCTATCTGTAGCACTTTGCTCCTTTTTATCTATTGGTGGCATTATACAGATAAAGGGTTAAAAGAGACATTGATAGATGGGTGTGTTACGGGGAGGGTTAAAATACCGTAGGTGTGACCATGTCACACAACAAAACCAACTGGACATAATAATAAAATTTATTCTACTATCACAATAGAAAATTATACTATTATAATAGTATAATTTCTAAAAAGGCTTTTGTAATGATAAAAAGAAGTATATCGCCTATATTAAAAACAGCTCTAAAAATTTCCCCTATTGTTCTACTCAAAGGTGCAAGACAAGTGGGTAAATCGACTCTTGCAATGAGTTTTGAATATCATTATGTGGTGTTAGATGATGTCTCTACTCGCATCAATGCCAAAGATGACCCAAACAGATTTGTGGAGACTTTGGAAAAACCTGTGACTATTGATGAGATTCAGAAAGTTCCTGAGCTATTGGAGTCTCTAAAACTCTATATTGATAGTCACCGAAACAATGGAGATTTTTTGATTACAGGTTCGGCGAATATTTTAGATATGAAACAGACCAAAGATACATTAGCAGGAAGAATAATTGAATTAACTCTGCATCCATTGAGTCTAAAAGAGAGAGCAGATAAAGCCCAAGATAATATGGTGGATAGACTCTTTGCCCATGATTTTTCTACTGAAAAGATAGAGACAAATAGAGTAGTAGAGGATATATT
>JAMOOX010000025.1 GCA_027065045.1 Campylobacteraceae bacterium
ATTTTTAGATGAGTATATGCAAAATATGAATGGTTCAGAGGCACTAAAGTATATCAAACAAATATCTCAAGATAAAAAAGAGAAGATACCAACTATTATAGGTATAAGTGGTATGGCACTAGAAGAGGATATTGAAGAGATGAAAAATAGTGGATTTGAGCATATAATGTCAAAACCATTTTCACCAGATATTATCAAAGATTTTTATATAGCACATTAATGATAGAAATCTTAATTATAATATCTATTATACTATTTTTATTGGCAATAGTACTTCTTTTAATAGTAGTTTCAAAAGATAAAAAAATTATCAAATTAGAGACTATATTAGAAGAGAGGGCTAATAGTGATATTCTCAAAAGACAATTTCAAGAGTTAGCAGATGATATTTTTAGCAGTTCCACACAAGATATGAGAGAACAAAATAGCGACTCACTAGGAGTAGTACTATCTCCAATAAAAGCACAATTAAATCAATTCAAAACAAGAGTAGAAGATATATATAGCAAAAACTTGCAAGATAAAATAGCACTAGAGTATGAGATAAAAACTCTAAAAGAACTCAACCAAAAGATAAGTCAAGATGCAATAAATCTAACAAATGCTCTAAAAGGTGATAACAAAGCACAAGGAAACTGGGGTGAAATGATATTAGAAAGAGTATTAGAAAATTCAGGATTAAGAGTAAATCAAGAGTATTTTAGAGAAGTATCACTCAAAAATAGCGAAAATAAAACTTATCGTCCAGATGTAATAGTCAAACTCCCAAATGCAAAAGATGTAATTATAGATGCCAAAACATCTCTAAAAGATTATGAAAAATATATCTCACAAAATGGAGATATAACCCCTCATATCAAATCTATCAAAAACCATATTAAATCCCTATCTGATAAAGATTATGAAAAATTAGAGGGCATAAATAGCCTAGATTTTATACTAATGTTTATACCCATTAGCAACGCCCTAATAGTAGCCACCCAAAACGACACCACACTATTTGAATATGCCTTCAAACAAAAAGTAGTTTTAGTAACCCCTGAAACCCTATTAATCTCACTAAGGGCAATTGAAAATAGCTGGAGATTTGAAAGACAAGCCAAAAATGCTATAGAGGTAATAAAACTAGCAGAAAAACTATACTCCAAAGTAAGAGGATTTAGCGAAGATTTAAACAAAGTAGGCCTATCTATCCAAAAATCCCAAGAACATTATGATAATGCCTATAATAAATTATACAATAGTAGAGATAGCATAATATCACAAGTAGAGAACTTTAGAGAAAAAGCAGATATAAATTCTAAAAAGAGGATAAAGTTTTAGATTGGATTTTTAGTTCCAATCTAATCTAAATCTTATTTGGCGATAATATACTCTAATAACTTTTTACCTTTTTGATTGGTGATTAATAGTTTGCCTTTTATATCTTTCATTGGTGTCTCTATAAAGAGAACTCCCTTACGAGTTATAAACTTAGTACTTTTAACATTAGAGTTTGTCGGAGTTTGTGATGCTAATATTTTTGGTAAAACTATAATTAACATATCATTTTGAGCATTTTTATGAGTAATTCTGATAGTAGGTGCATTTCCTTTACTATATAATACCCCAAGGAAAACAAACTATAATGGACTGAATAAACTAGACAATAAAATATTCTACCCCAAAAGTCAAGACAATTAAATAATCTCTATTATCTTGTTTAAATGTTGCTATAAGTTTATCTTTTAGATATATCTCTACCATTTTATCTCTTTGTGTATAAGTTATTATACAATAATAGCTAAAAGTGGTTATTTTGTCAAACTACTTATACAATAAAAATTTTATGCTATAATACTTTAAAAAAAGAAAAATAATGAATATAAAATCAATACAACAATCTTTGATAGAGGCATTTTTAATGCCAATTAAAGCTATAAAATTAAGATATATTCCACTCTTAATGATATATTTCTCTTATGGAGCGACTGCATTTACCTCTATTGCTAATGACTTTTTTGTTAAAAAGGAGCTTGGATTATCTGCTGTTGAACTAATAGAGCTTTCATTTTGGATTATGATACCTTGGAGTATCAAGATGATATTTGGGCAACTTGTCGATTCTGTTACTCTATTTGGCTCAAATAGGCGAGTCTATGTATATATTGGTGCTGTACTTATGAGTATTGGGACGCTTTTGCTTATCTCTATTGCAGGGGATTACTCTATTGTATCTGCTTATGATAAAAATAGTATATATATGGCATCTTTACTTATTACTACTGTTGGTATAGTTATGCAAGATGTGGTGGCTGATACTATGAGTACAGAGGTTATTGATAAAAATCAAACACCACAAGAGATTAAAAAAGAGTTGGCTACTATTCAAGTATTATCAAGACTTGCCTTGGCATTAGCTGGTTTTATGGTATCTGGGCTTGGTGGGTATTTAGCAGGGATTTATAGCTATGAGACTATATTTATTATATCTCTTTTTATTCCTATTATCTCTATTTTGGGTATTACCTTTGTAAAGCTTAATCATATAGAGAGTTCACCTCTGAATAAAAAGATATTTTTTGGTGGGTTGGGATTTGCTATTTTTATTATTTTTATGGGGATAAATGAAATTCCATTTGCACAAGAGATAATATTTTTAGTTTCACTTAGTGTAGTTTTATATATGTTAAAAGAGTTGATACACGAACTTGATGAGGATACAGTTAGACATATTAAAATGGCTATGATTGTTATATTTGTATATCGTGCTATGCCATCAGTTGGTCCTGCTTATAGTTGGTGGAGTATAGATGTATTGGGATTTGATGAGGCATTTTTTGGAGTGTTGACTCAAATTGGGGCTACTTTGGGGATAATTGGAATGTGGGTAAGTGGTAAGTATATTGTAGAGAAATCTATATCATCGGTTTTGATTACACTTACGATTATATTTACAATTCTATCATTGCCAACTCTTGGATTATATTATGGGGTGCATGATATGATAGGTGTTGATGCTAAAACAGTGGCTATTATTGATACTGTGGCTTCATCTCCATTTGATTATATTGCAGGTGTGGTGATGCTGACACTTGTGGCAATATATGCACCAGAGGGCAAAAAGGGTACTTGGTTTGCTTTGATGGCTAGTTTTATGAATATCGCTATTGTGGCTTCAAAGCTATTTACAAAATATCTAAATCAAATTCTTGTAGTTACTAGAGAGGTCAAAGAGAAAGGTGTGGTGGTTGTAAATGCTGATTATTCACAACTTGGAATACTTTTGATAGTGGTTATAGCTATTGGATTTATTGTACCAATTGTTACAATATTAAAGTTTAATCCAGATAAATAGCTGGATTAAAACATATCTAATCCACCACCTTGTGGTAGTTTTGGAGGTGGTTTTCTATATCTCTTTTTAACTACTCTTTTTTTGATTTTTTTCTTCTCTATTGGAGTCTCTTGCTCTTTTGGGTCCACTTCAATTACTGTGGTTTGTACTACATCACTGCTATTTATTTCACTGTTTATTTTTGTAATATTTGCTTCTACTGTTAAGTTCTCTTCAATAGAGACTACTTGAACATTTGGTTTGATTTTATCTAGGTTATAGTTTTTGACTAATGATGATTTTATATCTTTTAGTAAAAATAGATAATCAAGATGTAAATAATCGGCATATACTTTGATTTTGGCAGTGGTATAGCTATTTTTAGAACCTATATCTTCTACTACTCCTACTGGAATATTTGCAAAGAATATATTATCTAATCCACTAGTTAATACTCTATCGCCTATTTTTATTTTTTTCCATTTTTGAATATATTTGATGATAACTTTACCTTTTTCTCCACCAATTGCTACCCCAGGTACTCTATCTTTACCTATATATACAGAAAACTTACATTTTTGACTTGATATTAAATTTCCATATAAAATACCATTTTTAAATTGTGCTGTACCAATTACAAAACTCTTTTGCATCAATCCATATATTTTATCTTGGTTTAAATCTTTGGTTTTTGTTAGTAAAATTTGGTCATAAGAGTTTAATTTTGTATATCCTGTGGCATATACCACAGATACATTATTGTGAATATTATCTTCTACAATAGGAATAAGTTTATCTATTTGATTGAGATAATTTGTCTGGGCAATTAAAAATCTATTTAATCTTCTATTGCTCTCTTCTAATCTTTTGATACTCTCTTTTTGAGTAATATATCTATCTCTATAGTTTAATATATCTTTGGTCATATCATTATAAAATACCTTAATTGGCATACTCCATAATATCACTTTATCTTTGATATAACTATCTTTAGAGGAGAAAGTCACCACCAAAAATAGAACTATAAAGAAAAATACTACTCTAGTCTTCATATGCTACTTGTTGTAATATATCTAATTCATCAAGTGCTTTACCTGTACCTAATGCCACGGCTAGTAGTGGATTTTCTGCTATATAAACTGGTAGTTTGATGGCTTCTGAAAGGTATTTATCTAATCCTCTAATCAATGCTCCACCACCTGTTAAAACTACACCATTTTCTACAATATCACCAGCAAGGTCTGGAGGTGTCTGTTCTAATATAATTTTAAGTGCTTCTAATATATCAGCAATAGGGTCTTTTATCGCTTCTCTTATATCTTGTGAAGTTACCTCTATAGATTTCAAAGAACCCTCTACTTTATCACGCCCTTTGACTACTATAGTTAGCTCTTCTTCTAGTTCAATTGCCGTTCCAATGTTTATTTTAATCTCTTCTGCTACTCTATCACCAATTAATAGGTTAAAGTTTTTATTGATATAATCTACAATATGAGCATCAAGCTTATCTCCTGCTGTTCTTATAGAGTTACTAATTACCAATCCACCTAATGATATTACACCAATTTCAGTAGTCCCTCCACCAATATCAACCACAAGACTACCACGAGGCTCTTGGACTGGGAGTCCTGCTCCAATTGCTGCTGCCATTGGCTCTTCTATTAGATATACATATCTAGCCCCTGCATTTTGAGCAGATTCTCTTACAGCTTTTCGTTCAACTTGTGTAAGTCCATAAGGCACACAGATAATTATTCTAGGGCTATAAAATTTTTTTCTTTTATGTACTTTTTCTATAAAGTGTTGTATCATCATCTCTGTAATATTAAAGTCAGCTATTACTCCATCTCTCATTGGACGGATTGCTTTGATATTTTTATGAGTTTTACCTATCATATTTTTAGCATCTTGACCTACTGCCAAAATTTGTTCTTGTCCAAATTTATCTATTTGGACTGCTACAACTGATGGTTCATTGATAACAACACCTTGCCCTTTGACTAATACTAAAATATTAGCCGTTCCCAAATCTATTGCTAAATCATTTGAGAACATTCCTTTTATTGCTTTAAACATCTTATTCCTTTTACTTATCTACATCTACGCACTGATTTTATTTTTAATATAAATCGCTTTGTCTCTGTTTTCTACAACATCTTTTGTAATTACTACTTCATAGTTTTCCAAATTTGGTGCATCATACATTATATCTATTAGCACCTCTTCCATAATAGAACGAAGTCCTCTAGCACCAGTTTTTCTATCAATCGCTTTTTGTGCAATAGACTCTAGTGCATCTTGATTAAATGTCAAACGAACATTATCAATTTCAAATAGTTTTTTATATTGAGTTACAATAGAATTTTTTGGTTCTACCAATATTTTAATCATATCATCACGAGTTATCTCATTTAGAGTAGTTAGAATATGAAGTCTTCCAATAAGTTCTGGGATTAATCCAAAAGATACCAAATCACCTGAATCTATAAACTCCAAAGAGGCATCATCATCTCTTTTACTTCTCTTATCTTGTGTAAATCCTAAGGTATTTCCACCTAATCTTCTTTGGATAATATCTGTAATTCCATCAAATGCACCACCACAAATAAATAAAATATTTGTCGTATCAACTTGAATAAAGTCTTGATTAGGGTGTTTTCTACCACCTTTAGCTGATATATTTACAACTGAACCCTCTATAATTTTAAGTAGGGCTTGTTGTACTCCCTCACCTGAAACATCTCTAGTGATTGAACGATTTTCACCCATTCTAGCTACCTTATCTACTTCATCAATAAAGATAATACCTCTCTCTGCCTTTTTGACATCACCATCTGCTACTTGAAGTAATTTTGTAAGGATATTCTCTACATCTTCACCAACATAACCAGCCTCTGTAAGATTGGTAGCATCTGCTATTGCAATTGGTACATTTAGGAATTTAGCAATAGTTTGGGCTAATAGTGTTTTGCCACTTCCTGTTGGTCCAATTAGAAGTATATTTGATTTGTCAATAGTTGTATCGCTATCCTCTTGGTCTCTATTAAATATTCTTTTATAATGATTATATACAGCTACACTTAGAGTCTTTTTGGCTCTGTTTTGTCCAATTACATAATCATCTAAGAGTGCTTTGATTTCTGATGGAATAAGAAGTTTTATATCTTCTGTTGATATAGAATTCTCCTCTATCTCCTCTTCTCCAAAAAATATCTTATGAGCAGATATTACACAGTTTGAACATATATAAGTATCATTACCTGCTATTAATGGATTCTCTTCACTCTCACCTACGCCACAAAAGTTACACTTTTTTTGCATCTACACTATTCCTTGCATAAGGGATACCCCTTTTAGTTTCTATTACAAAATTACATAAATTATCTATTTTACTATTATTACTATTTTTCAAAATCTCTCTAGCACTATCTTTTAGTGATTTTCCACTCTCAAATAGCTCTTTGTAAGTTCGTTTTATTTTATCTATATCATCTCTATCAAATGCTCTTCTAAGACCTGTAATATTAAGCCCACGAAGAACAGCTCTATTACCCTCTGCCATACAATATGGTGGTAAATCTTGTGTCAAGGCACTAGCACCTGCTATCATAGCTTTATCACCAATTTTTACAAATTGATGAATACCACTCATAGCACCTACAATTATACCATTTCCAAATATTACATGACCACCAACATTAGTAGCATTAGATAATATACAGTTGTCCCCCATAATTACATCATGACCCAAATGAACATAAGCCATAATAAGATTACCATTTCCAATTTGAGTAACAGAACCACCATCAAGTGTCCCTGGGGTAACAAATGAAAACTCTCTAAAGGTATTATTATCACCAATAATAAGTTTTACTTTTTCATTATTAAACTTCAAATCTTGTGGAATAGAACCTAGTACTACATGAGAAAATATTTTATTGTTTTTACCAATCGTGGTATCTCCATCTATTAGACTATTAGCACCAATTGTAGTACCATCACCTATTGTAACATTTGAACCTATATAACAAAATGGAGCAATAACAACATCATTACCAATAACTGCCCCATCTTCTATTATACTACTTTTATGAATATTTTGCATTAACTCTTATTTATCTACTATCATAGCTTTAAGTTCTGCTTGTGCTACAAGTTTATCATCTACAAATGCTTTTGCATTAAATTGCCAAACTGCACCTCTATTTTTAGCAACACTTACTCTATACTCTAATCTATCTCCTGGTGTTACAGGGCTTCTAAATTTTGCTTTATCTATACTCATAAAATATACAACTTTACTATCAACATCAATATCATCATCAAGACTTTTAAATGCTAATATTCCTCCAGCTTGTGCCATTCCCTCTAAAATCATAACACCTGGGTAGATAGGGTGATTTGGAAAATGTCCTTGGAACACTTGTTCTGATATTGATACATTTTTGTATCCTATTATAATATCTTTTGGCTCTAGGCTTGTGATTCTATCAACTAGTAGCATTGGGTATCTGTGTGGTAATATTTTTTGAATTTCTGTTACATCAAGCACGAATTTTGACCTCTCTTTTATTTATATATGAAAATTATCAACATTTTATCTAAAATCGTTTGAATTATTGATTAGAATTATCCAAAAAAATTTATTAATTCTCTATTTACTATTATTAGTTATAGTTTTAAGTAAGACAGAGACTAAAGGACTTATTGATATGAAAAAGTTTATTGTACTTATATTACTAATGAGTAATATAATATTTGCTTTTAATGCACCACCAATCCAACAAACATTTTTGAAACCATCAGAAGCTTTTAAAGTAGATGCTATCAAAAAAGATAATCTTATAAAAATTACAGTAGTATTAGGAAAAGATATATATCTATATAAAGATGAGTTTAAATTTTATATATCAAAACCATCAAAATTGGATTTAAATCCAACACTTCCAAAAGCTATTATACATGATGAGGATAAAGTTTATGAAAATAGAGTAGTTATCACAATTGATACTAAAAGTATTGAATCTAAGATAAATAGTGATTATTCATTAAATATTGAACTATTAGGTTGTTCTAGTAGTGGAATATGTTATCAACCAATTACAAAGATTTTTGAGTTTAAGCACTCCAATCCAACTAATAGTGAGACACCAAAGAAGATAAAAGATGAGATAAGCACAATAGATAAAATTTCAAACCTCACAAATGGAGGAAGTACCAAAGATATAGCCTCTATATTAGTAGATGAGAGCTTTATATTTGTGCTATTTCTATTTTTTATATTTGGACTTCTTTTATCGCTTACACCCTGTATATTCCCAATGATACCAATTTTATCATCTATTATTATATCTAATAGTGATGGTGAACCAACACCTGCTAAAGGATTTTTTATATCTTTGATATATGTTTTATCTATGGCAGTAACTTATACAGTAGTTGGATTAATCGCAGGGCTTATGGGTGCTGATATTCAAGCAAGTATGCAAAATCCTATAGTCCTTACCATATTTTCTGGAATTTTTGTAGCATTAGCATTTTCTCTATTTGGATATTATGAGATAGGATTACCATCATCATGGCAAAATAAAATTAATGGAATGAGTAATAATGCACAAGGGAAGGGTGGGGTAGTTGGTATTGCTATAATGGGACTACTCTCTGCACTAATAGTAGGTCCTTGTGTTGCACCTCCTTTGGGTGGGGCGATTTTATTTATATCTCATACAGGAGATGCCTTGCTAGGTGGAATGGCACTATTTATTATGAGTATGGGTATGGGTATGCCTCTGCTATTAATTGGTGCAGGAAGTGGTAAGTTTATGCCTCGTCCTGGGGGTTGGATGACAAAAGTTTCACAATTCTTTGGTATTACAATGTTACTACTCGCTATATTTATGATTTCAAGAGTATTGAGTGATACACTTACAATGCTTTTATACTCTATATTTTTTATAGGAGTATCAATATATTTAGGTTTTTTTGAGAGTCAGAAAATATCATCTATCAAAGGTTATATATCAAAGGTTTTATCTATTATAGTAATATTCTATGGATTATCGCTATTTATTGGTGCTATTAGTGGTGCATCATCTATTCTTAAACCTTTTGAAAAATTTACAAATAGTAGTAGCGTGATTATAGAGACTCCAAAAGAGTCTCATCTAGGATATAGTATCAAAAGATTAGAAGATGAGATTAAAGCTAGTGATAAGCTAGTTATTGTGGATTTTGGTAAGAAATCTTGTACAGCTTGTTTAGAACTTGAAACTATCACATTCCTAGACCCAAAAGTTCAAGAGTTACTTAAAAACTTTACATTTATAAAAGTAGATTTAACTGCTAATAGTGATGATGATAAAGCGATTTTGGCAAAATATGAGCTTTTTGGTACTCCTAATATAATATTTTTTGATAAAAATAATCGCTATTTAGAGGAGAAAACTATTACTGGATTTATAGCTCCAGAGCCGTTCACACGGCACTTAGAGAGAATTAAATAGTGCTTTAATTCTCTTTTGGTAAAGTATATCCAAAAAAAGATAAAAGTTAGTTTTATTTTTAAATAAGCTAATTTTGGGTATAACTACGATAACAAAACTGTTTTTTAGCCACTTACAGAAGAGATAATCTAAAAAATCAACACTAGGGAACGATAGATATGAGGATACTAACGATAGGGTTTACTCCAGAATATGTACGAGAACTCCAAGTAGAACTAGAGAAATATTTTATATGTATTGTAGATGATGCAAAAGATTTATATGATGCAACCAATTTCACAGACTTTAGACACTATGAACTAATTATATTAGTAGATGAGGGAATCAAATATTCATTAGAAAAATATGTTAATGATGTAAAGAAAAAGAAGAGTGAGACTAAAATTATTATTCTTACAGAAAAAATTAGCAATCAAATAGCACTATATGGTTTAGGAGTAGATGATGTAGTATGTCATGATACAGATATGCCAGACCTTTTAGCTGCTAAAGTATTGTCAAATATGAGAAATTTATTTGGAACAAAAATTAATGTAGGAAAGCTTGTAATTGATATTACAAATAAAAAAATTAAATATGATGAAAAAATAGTATCATTAAATGGTAAAACATTTGATATATTAGCTTATCTTGCTTTGCGTAAGCAGAGAGTTTTTTCAAAAGATGAGATAATCAATGCACTTTGGGAAGAACCAGAGTATGTGAGTGATAATACCGTTGAGGTAGCAATAAATCAAATACGAAAAAGACTTAAAAATATATTAGGTTTTCAAGTCATACACACAGTAAGAAGAAGAGGATATAAGTTCTCATATTAAAAGGATAAAAATGAAAATAGCAATTATGGGTGCAATGAGAGAAGAGATAGCACCATTATTAGAAAAATTAGATAATGTAAAAGAGATTAAATATGCTAGTAATAGATATTATGAAGCATCATATAATGGTATTGATGTAGTAGTAGCATACTCTAAGATAGGAAAGGTATTTGCCTCTCTTACAGCTACTATATTAATTGAAAAATTTGGTTGTGATAGATTACTATTTTCAGGTGTAGCAGGTGCAATAAATGAGGATTTATCTATTGGTGATTTAATTGTAGCAAATAAACTATGCCAACATGACCTTGATATTACAGCATTTGGACATCCACACGGATATGTACCAGAGGGTGCAGAGTTTATCCATTGTGATGAGAGTTTAGTAGCACTTAGCAAAGATGTAGCAAAATCTTTGGGTATCCATCTATATGAGGGTATTATAGCCACAGGCGACCAATTTGTATCTGACCATGCCAAAAAGGCTTGGATAAGTGATACATTTTGTGCTGATGCTTTGGAGATGGAGGGTAGTAGTGTAGCAGTAGTTTGTGATGCTTTAGATGTACCATTTTTTATTCTTCGTGCTATAAGTGATAGTGCTGATGATAGTGCTGATGTGGATTTTGATACATTTTTGGAAAAATCTGCAAAAGTGAGTGCTAATTTTATCTTAAAGATGGTGGAGAAGCTAACTTAACGCTTATACTCCTCTTTGATATTTTCTAAAAATCTAATAACTCTATCGTGATATATAAGATTATCTTCATCTTCTATACACTGTTTAAAAAGTTTTAGAATAGGAATATCAATTTTATCGATAAGTTTTGGATTATGTTTTATCTGTTTTTCTATTCTCATAATTAGATGTTGATAATCAAGTCCATTATTTGTCATTATTTTATCTATATACTCATCTACATTATCTATTAGAAAACTAGCTCTATTGAAATCATTTGGATATGTAGCTTTTGCTACTGCTTGTAGTACTCTTTTTTTGCAATCTTCATTTTGATTATCTACATGAATTACAAGTGTTATTATTTTGGCTCTAAATTCTAATGAGTTATTATGATATACCAAAAACTCTCTAAATATCTTAATAATCTGTTTTTTTAACTCTTCTATCATCTAATAATCTCCATTTATATAATATCTATTATAATTTTATCAAAATTTTCATATATTCTTTAATAGAGTTTGCTATAATTAGGTAAAATTTTATATAGGAGCTATGATGGCTACAATATCAATGGGTGATTTAAAAAAAGGTGTTAGGTTAGAGATTGATGCTAATCCTTTTAAAGTGATTGACTTTCAACATGTAAAACCAGGAAAAGGTGCTGCCTTTGTAAGGGTTAAGATTAAAAATCTAGCAACAGGAAAAGTAATTGATAAAACGGTTCATGCAGGTGATAAGTTTGATAAGCCAGAATTAGAAGAGAAGACTATGCAGTATCTTTATGATGATGGAGAGATGTTACAATTTATGGATAATGAGACTTATGACCAAATTGGATTGAGTCATGACCAAGTTGGAGATATATTTGATTTTATGATTGATGGTATGGATGCTGAAATTTTATTTCATAATGGAAGAGCAATTACAGTAGAAATCCCTCAAACAGTTGTATTAAAAGTGGTAGAGACACCACCAAACTTCAAAGGTGATTCACAAGGTGGTAAAAAACCAGCTACTTTAGAGAGTGGTGCAGTAGTTCAAGTGCCATTTCATATATTAGAGGGTGAGATGATTAAAGTTGATACTATTGAGAAAAAGTATTTAGAAAAAGCAAAAACAAAATAAAATAAAAACTAGAAAGGTAATAATATGAATTTAATTCCAGAACAAGCAGAACAGATAGAGGTAAATGGAGCAACTGTACCATTTTATAAGTATGAAGCAGATGGATTGGTACATTATCAATTTGATAGTAGTATGTCAGGACACCCAGAGCCTATGATTAATGCTATGAGTGGATTACAACTGATTAATGCTAATGAGAGATTAGTAATGATTAATTCAAAAGCACCAATGGGATTATTTCCAAAGATAGAGGCTGATTTTGACTTCAAAGTAGAAGAGATACATGGTGGTAAATTTAGAATTACATTTACTAAGAAAGGTAGTGAAGCTGGACAAACAGATTTTAATGATACTGCTTGTTCAGGTTCTTAATCTATAATGGCAGTTTCTCAAGATTTTGCACCACCGTTTAGATTAATTGCACCATATTTTATAATAGGTATGATATTTTTTGTTCTAAGTGTCGCTTTGGCACTTGGACTTAATATTGCAGATATGGGTTCAACTCACACTAATGCACTTGCATGGGTTCATCTATTTTTACTTGGATTTGTGATGATGGTAATATTTGGTGCTATGGCTCAATTAGTTCCTGTTGTGCTTGAAGTAGGGCATTTTGCCGTAGATTTATATTATGTTATATATCCTTTACTTGGTATTGGTACTATTTTGATGGCATTTGGATTTTTATCATATCCTGCACTTCTTCCTTA
This sequence comes from Campylobacteraceae bacterium, assembly GCA_027065045.1. GTDB lineage: Bacteria > Campylobacterota > Campylobacteria > Campylobacterales > Sulfurovaceae > FS08-3. The sequence goes on from JAMOOX010000025.1 coordinate 13,158, forward strand.
TGGTGGAATAGTTGTCCTTATTTCACTCCTTATATTTATATTAGAGACATTTCTAACTATCAAAAAAGTCAAAAAATTAAATCTTGTAATGACTACCGTGTTAATTGCAAATACATTTTTATTTATAGGTCTCATTTTTGGTATATTAATGGCTTTAGGATATGCAGGGACTATTAATGTAGATATTATGGCACTTTTAAGAGGACATATATATTTAGTATTAGCAGGATATGTAGGAATTACAATAATGGGTATGAGTTTGATTTTATTACCTATGTTTTGGTTATCACATAGCTTTAGTTGGAAGCCTGTGGAGTATGCTTTGTGGAGTATGAGTATAGGTGTTGTTTGGGTAGCTTTATCATCTATATTAGATAGTGTTGTATTAGAGTTTTTGGGATATGATATGGCTATTATAGCACTTATATTATATTTCTATCAAATTTATTTAATATATACTACAAGAGTAAGAATGGAAAATGATATATATCTACACTCTTTAATATTTTCTTATTCAAATCTAATTTTAGCTATTGTTATGGGTCTAATTTATCTAATATATCCTAGTCAAAGATTACTATTAGCGATTGGTTGGATAATATTTGCAGGTTATATCGCATTTATTATTAATGGACATTTGTATAAGATTGTTCCATTTCTAGTATGGTATCAAAGATTTTCACCACTTATTGGAAAGCAAAAAGTACCAATGTTGGCAGATATGATACCTGTACGAAGTGCAAAGTTTCAATTTGGATTTAGTAGTGTAGGTGTATTAATAGCTACATTTGGTATCTTAATAGCTTCAAATCAAGCCTTTCATATTGGTGTTGGATTTTTGTTTGTAGGTAGTATCTTTATGTTAAAAGATTTAATGTATATGATTAATTTTAAAGGATAAAATATGGTAACAAAAGAAGAAATTTTCAAAGCAGTATCAACAGTAAATGACCCAGAAGTTGGGTTTAATCTAGTAGAGATGGGTTTAATCTATGATGCTAGTTGTGATGAGGATATGAAAGTAAAAGTAACAATGACACTAAGTACAAAAGCATGTCCACTTCATCAAATGATAGTTCAATGGGTAGAAGAGGCAGTTTTAAGAGAGCTTCCGACTGTTGAAGTAGCAGAGGTTGAAGTAGTTTGGGAACCAGCTTGGAATATTACAATGGCTACTGAAGAGGTCATGAAACAGTTAAGTGGAGCGTAGATGAAAATCATCTACGGCTCTTTTATATTCTTTTTCTATTTTATAAAATATCCAGTTGTTATATTTTTACCAATAGCATATTTTTATTTAGATTATCCAAATAGTATTATTATGAATATATTAGCGGGAATATCTGTAGTTTTAATTTTAAAAGATTGGTTTTTCCCTCAGCCAAAGCCTGATAACTGTTCACAGTGTAGAGGTTGAAATATGAAGTTCTTTTAAAATTATATTAAATACTTAGTTGAATCAAAACTAACTACAGATTACATCTTACTACAAATCTACATAAAATATTACAAAATCCAAATTAAAGTTATACTTAGACTATAATTAAGAAATACTGGAGGTAATATATATAAACTACAAACCAAAAAAAATAATAGCTCAAGAATTAATAAAAAAGTCTATTAAATTTCTTGCAAAACTGCTTGGAGTAAGGACTTTAGTCCTGTTAATTAGATGAGACTAAAGTTTCTACTCCTAGTTTTACAAGAAGTCTATTATTTAAGGTGTAGGTATTAGGTCTCTTAATCTCTTTTATGTTATAATTTTTTTTTAAATAAAGTTAAAGGATAAAGAATGAGATTGTTAAAACCATTAGGTTTTATATCGGCTATTTTATTAGCTAGTAGTAGTACTTTAATATCAGCAGAGTTACAGGTAGATGTAATAAAGCAAAATGATTGGGGTAGTGGTTTTTGTGCAAAGGTTTATATATATAACCCAAATAGTACAAAAGAGTTATGGAATATCTCTTTTGATGCAGGTGGAGTGATTAATAAACTTTGGAATGCTAATTATTCAAATAATTCATCTACAACAGAGATAATGGCTTCTGGATTAGATTGGAATAAATATGTCAAAGCTAATGCAAATGTAACTTTTGGATACTGTGCTACAAAAATAGTAACAGCACCTGTCAAACCACAAAAGGGTGATTTGACTTTAACCCAGACACTTAAGGCTGATTGGGATAGTGGGTTTTGTAAAAATGTCCAAGTCAAAAATAATACATCACATGATATTGATTGGGAGGTTGATTTTTTGATAGATGGTGTTATCACTAAAGCATGGAACTCCATCTATACTCAAAATGATAAAACATTAAAAATGGTTGCTGAGGGGGTTGAATGGAATAATATTCTAAAGGCAAATTCATATATTAACTTTGGTTATTGTGCTAATAAGATAGAAAAGAGTATAGAAACAGAAACCATAGCTAAAACAGCACCAACAATAAGTAAAAATAGACTTTTAACTGAATTTAATATTGGATTTGGTGGTTCTTATGCTTATCCTTTTGTATCAAATAAAGATGGTAAAAAGATTTGGGTAAGTTCTGTTGATTTGGTATTAGATGATAATATAGAAAGTAATGGTTATTATAGTAATATAAAAGATTTTGATGCTTCAGCTTTTGATAATCTACAAAATAGTTTAAAAAATAGTAAATTCTTAGTATATTGGCTAACTGAGGGGTGGGAAGAGAGTTGGTTTGATGTGGCTAAAATCCAAAAAGCTATGGACAAAGGATATATTCCTGTATTTAACTATTGGTATTTTGGAGATAAATTAAGAGATGTACCAAACGACTCTCAAAAAGATAAATATCTAAAAGATAATACAAAAGTAGCACTATTCCTTAATAAATTAAAGGGTACAAAACTTCTTATATTAGAACCTGAATTTAATAAAGCAGGTATTATATCTTCAGATGATAATCAACATAAATTTGCTTCTATTATAAGTGATGCTATTGATAAAATTAAATCAAATACAAATGATGTTTTATTTTCATTAGCTATGATGGATACAGGATATAGAGGAGAGAAATCTACATCTAGTAGATGTGGTTATGATAACTGTTCATTAGGAGATAAATATGCTTGGGGACAACCAAAAATAGTTTATAATGATTTATTAGATAAATTAGATTTTATCTCATTTCAAGAGATGATAGGACAGTTTAGTAGAGACCCAAATAACTCTGGTGATTGGAAAAACCCAAATCCAATTTCATATAGTAATAGTGATATTGGTATAGATAATTTAGCAATTAGAATAGCCAATTTTACAGAGTATTTAAAAGAACAATATAAAAAACCTATCTTTTTACCATATATTTCTATAGCTACTGCTACTTGGAGTGATATAAATGATAATAATATTATTGAGACATCAGAGATAGATTATAATGGTTGGGATAATAAAGCAAATTTAGTATATCAAGAACTATATTCTATGAAAACAGAATTACAGCAAAAAGGTCTATTTGGATTTGCACCTATGGCTCTATTTGATAATCCTAGACACGATTATGAGGGGTATCAATACTTTATGCAAAATGAGTATCATTTAGGTATCATAAAAAGTGGTGCGATTGATGATATAGATATTGCTACAAGAGGAGATATACAACCAAAAGAGGATATTATTAGTACTTTATTTGGTAAATAATAAATTAAATTGTCTTTCTGCTTTATAGGAGAAAGATAATTTATTTCATATAATTTTTATCCATCCTCTTTAATATCAAAAGCATCATCAAAATCAACTTTAACTTCTCCACTACTTCCTGCACCTACTCCACTCATCATTAGTTTCATATCTCCTGCATTTGTAGCATTTCCTAGAGCCTCTTCTTTTGTTACTCTACCTGCATTATATAAATCCAAAATAGCTTGGTCAAATGTTTGAGTACCATATACCTCTTTACCCTCGGCTAGGGTATCTGTAATCTCTTCATCTCTTCCCTCTGCTATAAGTTGTGCAATTCTACCAGTTCGGATTAAAATTTCAATACAGGCAGCTCTTCCTCCATCTTTGGTTTTTATAAGTCTTTGTGCTACTACGCCCTCTAGTGTATTGGATAATGCTCCACGGATACGACCTTGTTCCTCTTTGTCAAATGCACCGATAATTCTCTCTATGGTCTCTTCTGCATTTTTGGTATGTAGGGTTGAGAATACTAGGTGTCCTGTATCTGCTGCGTGGAGTCCCATTTCAATAGTTTCTAAATCTCTCATCTCTCCAACTAATATAATATCAGGGTCTTCTCTTAATGCACCTCTTAGGGCATCTGCGAATGATAGCGTATCTTGTCCTACACCTCTTTGATTGATTAGACACTCTCTATCTTTATGGACAAACTCAATAGGGTCTTCAACTGTGATAATATGCTTTTTTTGTGTTTTATTAATTCTATCAATCATGGCAGCTAGTGTAGTTGATTTACCACTACCTGTAATTCCTGTTACTGTTACAAGTCCTCTTTTAAGAGTAGTGAAATAATCTAATGCTGATGGAAGGTTTAACTCTTCCATTGTTAGGATTTTGACAGGAATAATCCTAAATACACAGCTCATACCATCTGTTTGAAAAAATATATTAGCACGAAATCTTTTTTTCTTTGGACCCATTACATAGGTAAAATCTATTGAACGGTTCTCTTGGAGTGCATCATACTGTTTTGGTAATAAAATCTCTTGAGACATTCTATCTATATCTTTGGTTGTCATTAGCTCTTTTCCAAGTTTTCTTAAATCTCCACTAACTCTAAGACGCACTACTGTACCAGATTTGATATGTAAATCACTTCCACCATTTGATTCTAAACTCTTTAGGTATAACTCTAATTTTTGTTGTGTTTCATGCATTATTTTATACTCTCTAACATATCTTTAAAAGATACTTCAAAGGCTTTTAGCCCATCATTAAATAGTTTATCATATACACTATCCATATCTATACCTAACTCTTCTAAATTATTAAAATAGTTATCTATCTCATTTTGAGGAATTGGTAGTTTTGGTTTT
>JAMOOX010000026.1 GCA_027065045.1 Campylobacteraceae bacterium
TCTGTATCAGCAGTTGCTACAATCTCTGTACCTTTATATGCTCTAATATGTATATCCATCAATCTATACTTTGCTCTAATCTCATCTCTAATCTCTTTATGAGGAGAATATCCATACCAATTTGCATCAGTTGTATTCCAAATAGAGTGAACCTCTTGTGGTAAAGTTGTAATATTTACATTTCCAGAAACTAAGTTCCAACCACGAGATATAGAGAGCATAGTTTTTTCAGCCTCTTCTTGAACCTCATTAGTACTACGCATCATATCAATCACACCATCAATCTTAGAGTTAATATCTGCTATCGCCTCAGGTGAATTATCAGCATCCTTTTTATAACCATCAATCAACTTTTTAACATCATCAATCGCTTTTTTAATAGCATCAGCCTCTTTTTTAAGAGCCTCTTTATCTTCATCACTATTATCTATTGATTGTTTTACATCATCAAGAAGTTTTTTAGCATCGTCTAATCGTTTTTTAAGAGCGTCAAATTTTTGTTTTATAGCATTATCATCTTCTATACTTCTTGTCCTAGTAATAAGTGCATTAACATCAAGTTTTATACTCTCTAATTCACTAATTACAGATTTAATATTAGCTAAAATATTAGGGTCTTTAACTTCAATACCATTTAGTCCGTAGGTAATAGCTTCACTTTTAGTAATATTTCCACTTTCATCTATAAATAGACTTTGTACCATCACCATACCTAAGGTTGTAATCACAGCCAATCTAATCTCTGTAGCTTTACCACTAGGTATAGTCACACGCACTCTTTTATATCTAGTATCACCATCAGATGGAGTTAAATCTCCAAATTCTAATTCTTCACCTCTCCAACGCGTACCAAAAGCCAAATGATGAGAATCTCCCTCTGTATCTACACAGCTTTGACTCCCACCAGTAGTATAATACTCTAAATCTAAAATACGATTATTCGCACTATCTATAATATCATTTTCTACAACTAACTCAAGCTTAGGAGCAGTAGAGTCAAAACATCTATAAGGCTCAAACCAATATTCAAGCCCACCTATAGCAGTTTCACCTACTATCTCTACAGTAGTGTTATCTTCTATTGTAGAGTTATTTTCAATAGTACTATTCTCATCTACTACTATAGTTTCATTATTTTCTATTGTAGTATTGTCATCTTCTATAGTGGTATTATCATCTATTACTACAGTTTCGTTATCCTCTACAGTTGTATCATTAGGAGTAGTATCTTCTTCTATAACTTCTTCTTGCTCCTCTTCCTCTTCCACAACCTCTTCTTGTTTATTTAGATTTGCTTCTATGGTTCTTAGCATATAGACAAAATAGTCTCTATTTATAGTATCACTAGGACTAAGCTCAAACCCATAAAGAGCCATCTTTTTAATATAATCATCATACCAAGGCTCAACACTCTCACTATAGCTACCCACTGGTCATAGAACGCAAGATAAGCTTAGAAGCCTCTGCAAAGTTGATACTACTAGCAGGTAAAAAATTATCACGGTCTACCAATAGATTATTATTTAATCCATAACAAGCATAAGGATTCATCCAACTATCCGTTGGTATATCATCAAAACATTGCTCTGTAGTAGCAGATGGATTGACTCCACTTGCTACTAATACCATTTTAACAGCTTCTATACGATTAGTTTCTCGATAAGGCTCAAAGGCATCTTTACAAGTAATCCACCCTTCGTCACTACCTGCTAAAATATCAATTTGATAGCTACTGCTATCTATATCAGTAAAGGTTGTACACTCTGTAGCTAAAACTACTACTGGAAATAAGAATATTGTTAATACTGTTTTTAGTTTTTTACTTAGCATTTCCTAGCTCCTTTACTTTAGAAATAAGATATGCCATTTCACCTCTAGTAACATTATGTTCAGGAGGAAAAATAGAAATATTTCTCTCATATAATTTTGTGAAAAATGGTTTCCACCACTCATCATCTTTTGCTTCTTCTGTCAGCTCAATAAATGTATTGACAATGATTTTTGAGGCTTCTGCAAAATTAATTTTTTTAGCTCCTCCAAATATACCATCATCATATCCTTTTAGAATTTCTTTTTCTTTTGCAAAATTTGCATAACCTCTATACCAATCAGCCTCTTTTATATCTGAAAAGTAGTTTTTGTTTTGGTATGCATCAATTTTATCTTGTGAGTATTTAGCCAATAGTACAATCTTTGTAAACTCAGCTCTTGTAATGTTTTGATCAGGCTTGTAAATATTTGTAGTATTTGCTGATTTTGTAGCACGATATCTAGTATTACTTGCTACAATAAGATTTTCAGGACTATATCCATGAACAATCTTTTGAGCTTTTAAGTTACATATTTGTTTGGCATAACCAAATTCAACATCAGAAAAACAATTATATTTAGAATTATATGACATTAAAGAATCTAAATTACAAAGATTAGTTTCTGCTGTAAACCTAAAACCATACTCTGAATCAGGATACTCCCATAAAAATGTACCTCTCTCAAAAGTTTGGCAGTGACTACCATTTGATAATTCAACGGCAGGAGTTGTAGGATTACCAAATTTACCAGGTCCACCTTGTGACCAATACGCCCACCAAAAAGCCTGATCTACTATATAACCACTACCAAACACGGAAAAGTATTGAAAATGTTTAGATTTATTCCATCTACAATTTTGAAGTTTCACTCCATATTCCCACTCATGCATATTTAGAGGACTATTACCATCTTTAAAAGCATAGGAGTTTGGAGGAGGACAGTGGTTAAAATCATCTTTACACATTACATCTAAATCTACTATATTATTCTCTGTTTTGATTTCAGTGTCATCACCAATCTTAGTATATTGCCAAAAATATAGTTTATTTTTATCTAAAATGCCCTCATAGTTTCCTTTATTAATTAACTGGGAAAAAATACTATTAATATTACCAGTTTTATTTCCATAATATGCAAACCATATTTTATAATTAAATAGTTTTGTTAAATTATTTTCTATTATATTGTTTTTTTGTTTATTTATTTCATTGTTTCTCGCTATTTCATTATTTTGTTGTTTAATGCTTTCATTTCGTTTTGCTATATCTTCATCATTATCAGGGTTTAATATTTCTGTAGTCAATGATTTTATTGGATTATAAAAGTTCGTCTTCAAATATGTGCCTTCATATCCTAAAAAAGCTTTCCCAATTTCATGATTTATATATAGAATAGGTTGAGAAATATTTTTATTTTCTCTATATGTCTCAAACTCATTTAGAAATGCCATAAACCAATCAAGTTTAAAATATGTTCTAAACTTTTCATAACCGACATTCATCACCCCTCTAAACTTAAACTAATATAAAACAACTAATCATAAAACTCTTCATAATCATCCCCTAAGCACTCCAAAATAATCTCATGATTTTCATTAAAATAGTCCAATTGA
>JAMOOX010000027.1 GCA_027065045.1 Campylobacteraceae bacterium
CCTCGCATCGCTGATTCCAATATGGTTTTAAGTCCTTTTCGTTGAAAGTTGAAAGCAGAGGCAATATCAGAGATAACTTCATATCCTTTATATTTTTCTTCAAGTAATCTGATTTGCTTTTCAAGACCTGTTTTTTGCCTTGCTGAACTAACTCTGACATATATAAACCTCCTCTCTTTTGTTTCTATTCTGACACGAATATGCCCACCACTTGTTGTTGTGACATCTTTATATTTACCCACCTTCTAATAGTTTGAGGTGTCACTCCCTCAATCTTAGCAAGTTTCCATGTTGATACTAATATTTTAGAATTATACTAGATTATTGCTTATATTGCTATTAAGTTTAACTGCTTTATGGACTTGTAGCTATTGAGGGGATGATTATGCGTTTGGTTATAACAGGAGATGCAAATCCACTTCCTGATATGTTTTCACACCCAGACCACTATTTTTCTATTATGACAGTTCACCCTATAGTTGGTATTTTTGGTTCTCCCTATCAGTTGGTTTTTGCTACATTTATGTTTCTTGTGCCATTTTTGACCAAAAAACCACTTTATAGTGTAAAGTTAGCCAATTGGGATAGAACCAGAAGTTGTAGCAGAAAATCATAAAGTTTAATAGATATTTTTATGATATAATAGCTTTTAGAAGTACTTTAAATAGTACTTCTAAAACTACTATTAAGGATATATTATGATAATACAAGCAAATAGCGTTAAACAAAGAGGTGTAAGTATATTTGATGAGTTCCTAGCAAAATGGGATGAGATAATTATCGCTGTACGAGGTAAAAAAAAATATGTAGTAATGGATATAAAGAGATATGAAGAGTTAAGAGCTAGTGAGTTAGATTTGGCTTATAAGTTGGTTATGGAAGATTATGAGAATGGGGATTATCATACAGATATAGAAAAACATCTACAAGGAATATAAAATGTATGAGATAATATTTGGTAAAAAATATGAAAAAGTAGCGAAAAAATTCTTTAAAAAACATAGTTCTCTAAAAGAGAAATATAAAAAAACTATCTTTTTACTTAAGAGTAATCCATACCACCCATCACTTAGACTTCATAAACTCAAAGGTGCATTAAAAGAGTACTCTTCTATATCTATTGATATGGAATATAGAGTGATTATAGATTTTATAATAGTAGATAATAAAATATTTTTAATTGACATTGGTAGTCATGATAAAGTTTATTAACAAAGGAAAATATTGATACATTTAAAACGAGTAGCAAATGAGATAAAAACAATTGGTTTGTATGATTTGGTTTTGTAAGATGTCCAAAAAATAGCCAAGAAGACAGAAGTAAATGAAGACGAAATCATAGAAATCATACATACTAATCTACAAATATTAGAGTATAATATAAGCAATATTCATCTAAGAGATATTAATATACTCTATATTTGCAAGTAGTATAGCCGTAGCTTGGTGGTATGCCAAAAAAGAGCAAAAAAAGTATGCTATTAATAGTAAGAAGTGGAGCTGTGAAGAGATTGATGAAGTAGTAATATTAGGAGATGATATTATAATGGAGTATCTATATATTGGGCTTATTACTCTATTTGTAATAGCCCTTTTGGTGGTGGGGTTTGTGATGGATAAAGAGGATATTGATTAAAATAGAGTCCCACTATCATCTGCTGCTGATAATTTATGCTTAATTACTTTGGGGTGTAGTGCTGTACCCTCATAGTCAGGATCCACATCATAATCTACCTCTCCTGTATCAAACTCCTCTTTTTTGGGTGCTTGATTTGGGAGTGGTGAGTCTTTGGTATAAAACTCTTTTTTGCCATCAATTACGCCCTCAAATACACCCTCTGGTTTATCAAATGTTTTTTTAATATCAGGATATATTTTGAGAAGTTCTCTATAATAATAGGCAAATGCTGGACCTGCTGTTTTGCCTCCTGTTGCTCCAAATCCTATTCTTTTATTATTATCTCTACCAAACCAGACAATAGTTTCAATAGTTGGAGAGTATCCACAAAACCATGCATCTATATTTTTATTTGTTGTTCCTGTTTTTCCTGCTACCTCTATACCTTTTACTTGCGCTCTTCTTCCTGTACCTCTTTTTACTACATCTTTGAGAATTGAAGTCATTAGGTATGCTTGTTCTGGTGTGGTGAAGTTGGCTATCTCTTTGGGTGTGGTTTCATATATAACTGTGCCATCTTTTGATATAATTTTACTTACAAGGCGTGGTTCTATCATATGTCCATAGTTGGCAAATACAGAGTATATTTGAGCCATTTTAAGAGGGCTTAATCCTAGATTTCCCAATGATATTGACATATCTCTTGGAATATGAGGCACATCAAGTAGAGCTAGTCTATTTCTAATAGTATTTACTCCTAAATCATGAACTAAATTAATAGTAGCTAGGTTACTAGATATTACTAATGCTTCTCTAAGCTTTAAAAATCCTTTAAATCCTCCATGAGAGTTTTTGGGAGACCATATTTTTCTTCTGCCATTGCTATAATATTGAAATGTTCTTGCTAAATCTGTAAGTTCTGTAGCAGGGTTATATCCCATATCAATAGCTGTTTGATATATGAAAGGCTTGAATGATGAACCTGGTTGTCTTGTTGATTGGGTGGCTCTGTTATATGCACTTCTTTTATAATCAACTCCACCTACAAGAGCTAATATATCTCCACTCTTTGCCTCTACACTTACTAATGCACCATTAATTGTAGTTGTTTTGGAATTTTCTCTAAATTTTTTCATAGCTCTATCGTGGGCAAATTTAATCGCTCTCTTACCAATATCTTGCTGTTTAATATCAATAGTAGTATAGATACTATATCCACCTGTTCTAATATCTCCTAATTTGCCTTTAAATCTTCGCAGTACTTCATCTATAATATATGGGGCTCTGTTTTGAGTTAGAGTTGTTTTATATACTTTTGGCATCTCTTTGACTGCTTTTAGATACTCATCTTTTGTAATCCAACCTATACTTTTGAGACGAAATAGTACACTATTAGCACGAACTAGAGAGCGTTTATAGTGTTTGGCAGGATTGAGTGATGATGGAGCATTTGGAAGTCCTACTAATATAGCACACTCTTTTAGAGTAAGGTCTTTCATCTCTTTATGGAAGAAGCCCTCGGTGGCAGTCCTTATTCCATAATATCCATTACCAAAAAATATCTCATTTAAATATCGTTCAAGTATCTCTTCTTTGGTAAGTTCATTCTCTATTTTTAGTGCTAATATTGCCTCTTTGAGTTTTCTACTTAGCTTTTTTTCATTTGTTAAAATCTTATTTTTAATAAGTTGTTGAGTAAGCGTACTACCACCCTCTACAAATGAACCAGCTTTTATATCTTTGACAATTGCTCTAATAATGGCATCAATATTTACTCCATTATGTTCAAAAAACCGTGTATCTTCAATCGCTATCAAAGACTCTATCAAATATCCTGGCATATCTTCATATCTTGCATATAACCTATGTTTATTTTTAAATACATAAGCCAACTTCTTACCATTTCTATCTAATATCACACTTGATACTTCAGGTTTATAATTTATCAATTTATCAGCGTCAAGCTTAACCTCTTCATACGCATATACAAATGCAGCTATTAATGCCACTGCAAATAGCGAGATTATAAGGATTGAGCCTTTTATTATACTATTTATCACTCCACAAACTCCAATTTAAGTATCTCATTATATCTAATCTTCTATTAGACTTCTAAATTGTCTTTTATAGAGTAATTAAGCATTAACTCCTTTTTTGCTTCTTCTGGAGTTATTGCATCAATTGACTATATTATTTAAATAGGGTTATTTTAGACTCTTTTCTACCAATTCATTAACTACTTTTGGATTACCTTTCCCTCTAGTAGCTTTTAATACTTGCCCTACAAAAAATCCAAAAAGTTTTTTATTACCATCTCTATATTTATCTACATTATCTTGGTTTTTTGCCATAACTTCATCAATAATAGGCAATATTATATCAAGATTACTTATCTGTTTTAAATCTTTAGATTCTACTATTTCTACTGGATTTACTCCACTCTTTACCATCTCTTCATAAACACTTTTGGCAATTTTTGTTGAGATTATCTCTTCATCTACCATTTTGATAAGTTGGGCTATATCTTTTGGGTTAAATTTAAGTTCGTTTATCTCTTTTGATTTTAGCTCTCTTGCTACATCATTTGTGATGATATTTGCTATATTTATTGGGCTATTAAACTCTTTTAGTGCTTTATCAAAAAATGATGATAGATTTTCATCTCTTGCTAATGTATTGGCTACTTCACTATTTAATTTTAGCTCTTTTGTATATCTCTCAAATAACTCTTTTTGAGCTTCGTTCATTGGTGTTACCTCACCATCTATTTGTACTTTTTTAGGTTCTACTTTAGGTGTTGGTTGTGATGCTTTTTTCTTTTTAGATGATGACTCTTTTAATCCTACAATTTTATTAAATACTGGTTTTTTATCTTTATAATCAATTGGGTCAGCATAGAAGTATCCCTCTCTCTCAAATTGAAATCGCTCATCTGGCTTATCTGTAATAACGGCTGGTTCTATAAGGGCATTTTTGATTATTTTTAGAGAGTTTGGATTAATATCCTCTATACCTTGTGGTGCTTCATTTGTAAATAGTCTATCATATAATCTTACTTCAATCTCTTTGGCACTTTTTGCCTCTACCCATTGAATAGCACTTTTTACCTTGATACCACTCTTATCTTCTCCACTTTTAGAGTTGCTATAATACTCTGCTTTTATCTCAATAACCTCTCCATTTTCATCTTTGATTATCTCTTTACATACTATTATATAGGCATATTTTAATCTTACAGGTTGAGTTGGAGTAAGTCTAAAATATCCTTTTGGAGGAGTCTCGTTAAAATCATCTCTATCAATATAAATCTCTTTGCTAAATGGTAGTTTTCTACTTCCCTCTTTTGGTACATCGTGTGGGTAATATGATGCTTCTATCTCTTGGTTGCCATCATCATAATTTATAATTGTTACTTTAAGTGGATTTAATACAGCCATTACTCGTGGTACTTTGGAGTTTAAATCATCTCTAATTGCAAATTCAAGTTGTGCTACATCAACAGTTGAGTTGGCTTTGGCTACTCCTATGCTATCACAAAAGTTTAAAATTGACTCTGGGGTGTATCCTCTTCTTTTATATCCTGCGATAGTAGGCAGTCGTGGGTCATCCCAACCATTTACCACTTTTTTTTCAACTAATTCCAAAAGTTTTCTTTTGCTCATTACAGTATAATTTATATTAAGCCTTGCAAACTCATATTGATATGGTCGTGGTGGAGTGAGTTCTAAGGTATCTAGTACCCAATTATAAATATCACGATTATTTTCAAACTCTAGCGTACAGATAGAGTGTGAAACCCCCTCAATATAATCAGATAAACAGTGAGCAAAATCATACATTGGATATATTGCCCACTCATCTCCTGCTCTAAAGTGGTGTGCATGTCTGATACGGTATAAGAGGGGGTCTCTCATCTTCATATTTGGCGAACTCATATCAATTTTGGCTCTTAGAATATGTTCACCCTCTTTAAACTCTCCATTTTTCATCTTTTTAAATAGTTCTAAATTCTCTTCTATACTTCTATTGGCATATTGGCTTCTTTTACCACTACTTGTAACGCTACCACGATACTCTCTAATCTCATCTTCACCTAAACTATCTACATAAGCCTTGTCCATTTTGATTAGTTTAATAGCATACTCATATATTTGATAAAAATAATCAGATGTATGTCGTACCTCACCATTCCACTCAAAGCCTAACCACTCTACGGCATCTTTGAGTGCCTCTACATATTGTGTATCTTCTGTTGTTGGGTTGGTATCATCCATTCTTAGGTTACAAACTCCATTATAATCTCTAGCAATACCAAAATTTATACTAATTGATTTGGCATGTCCAATATGTGGAAATCCATTTGGTTCTGGTGGAAATCTTGTGATTATCTCTTGATATTTATCTGTTTTTAAATCTTTTTCAACTACTCTGCGTAAGAAATCTTTGCTCTTATTCATTATTATTAACCTTTTGATTGTGAGACTTTTATAATTGGGGTATTTTAACTAATTAGTGCTTATTATTCTACCTTAAAATAGAATTGAATAAAAAAAATCTAAATTCTTGAATAATATATTTATAATTTTAAAATAGTATAATATATTAAAATTATAGGATAAAATAGTGTTAAAAATTAATATAATAACCATCTGTACAGCTATATTTATTACAAGTTGTAGCACATCTTTATTAGATGAAAGAGAAAACTCATAACAACAACTTCTATAAATTCTTTGACTAATAGTAAATCTTCACCATCTATAATGGACTGAATAAACTAGATTAAGAGTTATTTAAAATATCATAAGCTACTTCAACATCTCTTTAAGTATTATTTTACCATTTTCAACCCCTGGTTGATTATAAGTATTAATATCTAATAATATCCCTACAGCACTTGTAAGAAGCTCATAATAGTATATTAATTCTCCAATATAAAGCTCATCAATTGTAGGTAGTGTTATTACATCTATTGGAATATCTATCTCTTGTAGAGATTTTAGAGTTGCTTTTGCTTGTTTATTGATAAGTGTGTTAAAGGCAATATTATTGATATTATTTAGCTCTTCTAAATGTTTAAGAGATATATTAGGGATATTAATATCTAATCTAAAATCATCTACCATAATAAAAGTAACACTCTTATTTCGTACACCCTCCATAATAAGTTGAAGAAATGAGTGTTGGTCTTTTGGCCCAATTAATCCAATTGGAGTAAGTCCAACATTAAGGCTTGAACTATTTTGCTTTTTACCTAGACTCTCTCCCCAAAGTTGGACAAACCATTCACAAAAATATTTTAGTGATTGAGAGTAGGCAAATATTGTATTGATATTATATCTATTATAGTTTGTAGCTACATAGGTTGCTTTTTTGAGTAGGGTATTTTTGATATATCCATCATTAAAAAAGCTTACCTGCATTCTTTTAGCACCCTCTAAAAGTTTATAAATATCTACCCCTACTAATTTAAGTGGTAAAAGCCCAATATTAGATAAAACTGAAAACCTTCCACCTACATTTTGAGGTATAAAAATAGATTTAGCACCTATACTTTTGGCAAATTTATGAAGTTTTGATTGTTTTTCTGTAATAAAACTGAAATATAAGGCATCTCTATTTACAATATTATATATATATTTAAAAATTGATATTGTCTCTATGGTACTACCTGATTTACTTACTACCAAAAAATGAGTATTTTTAATATCTATATCATTAATTAAATTTTGAAGAGTTGATGGGTCGGTGCTTTCTAAAAAATATAATTTTCTCTTAAGTGGCTTTGATGATTTGATAAAGTTATATATCGCTTTTGTCCCTAATGAACTTCCACCTATCCCAATAACAGCTATATTTTGAATATTTTTATGTTTTTTTTCAAATTTTTTTTCAAATCTCTCTAATTTATCCAAGCTTTGAGAGGGAAGATTATAATATCCTATATCCTCTCTCTCTTGAACCATTTTATTAAATAGGTTATTTGGAATATCTATATCAAAGTGTAAATCATTTTTCATCGTTTGCCTTTTATATTATATTTATTATCAATCTCTACTATCGCTAATATTATAAGATATATTATCTATAAGTTCAGATATTTTATCCAACTTTCCCAAATACCAACTAGGAGACTCAATATCTAATTTAGTATAAAATGATAACCAATATTTAGTATGACCAAACATAATAGCATAAGGTAAATATTTATCAAGATATAATGGGTCATATTTCAACTTTTTTTCTACTTCATCAGTTGTTATCCTAGATATAAACTGCGAAAATCCATTAAGATGATTCTTGATTTTTGCACCTTTCATAGTATATATTGCCGTTGTAAATTTATTAATAGCAAATATCTTAAGATATATATAATGAAAAATAATAATAATCAATAGGACTAACCAGTGCCATATATCAACAATATTATCTATAAAAACAGTGTTTTGGGCATATAGTGATGAAGTAAAAAGTATATATATACCAACAAAATATTTTATTTTCTTATTCATAGAACCCACCCTACAAAGGAACATCAGTAAATTAATATTATATTATATCCTTTTATATTGTATTTATTCTAAATTGTTTAAGTCTAATAAATTCATAAAATCCATAATTTAATCTCTTTTTTACTTCTGCTTTCTTCATAATTTCTTCTTTTGTAATTTTTTTATTAGCATAATCATCAAAAGACTCTATCAAATCATAAAAAGTTCCATACATTCTTTGCATAAACTCTCTTCTACAATTATCTACAATCTTATTATCTCTACATCTTTTTAAATCCTTACCAATAATACAATCACCTAGTCCATAAAATGCTATTGTGGTTTCAGCTTTTTTATATTCATAAGAGTTTGGATTTAACTCATATTTGGGAACTAATATTAAAAGTTGTTCGCTATTTGATTGTACAAACTCAATAGAAAAATAATCATATATATTATCTACACAAGGATTAATAAGAAGAGGTTTTTCATTACAAATATCATCTTTACATTTTGCTTTAAATCTATTATCTAATAGTGGAAAATCTTCACCTTTACAAGTCCGATTACATATATTACAAAGAATAATAAAATTTTGGTAATCACACTTTAAAAAATCATAATATTTTTTGGGTCTATAATGGTCAATATCATCATAATTATCTATATCTTTTTCACATATTGGACATTTAAAATGAGTTAATCTCAAAAAATCATCTTTAAAAATTTTCCATTTATTTGCATTATTATTATTTTTAGTCTTATCACAATTATTATCTATTTGATATTTATCTTTAAATTTTTTAGCTGTTAATTGAAACTCTTTCTCACTATATATATGAGTTAAATCTTTCACAAAATATCCTCTAAATCATCTATAACAGAGTGAATATCTTCTGTTTTAGGCTTTTTCTCATCTCTATTTTTTAGATATTCAAAATATCTATAATCATTAATAAAATTTACAGCAACTGTTTTTGATAATTTTTCTCTTAATATTTCTAAATCTTCTCTCTCTTTTGATGTTAAATTATCTTTGATATTTAACTCTGTAAATCTATTTATCTCTACCTCTAAACTATTACCAATAACCTTATCTGTTTCAAAATAATTTAATAATACACCACATATATCACTATTTTTTGTCCCAATATCTTTTTTAATAGCCCTTAACTCTCCATTAATATTTTTAATAATAGTAACTTCATCAGGTTCTCTATCCAAAATAGACATAGGGTTATGAGTAGTTAAAATAAATTGAATATTAGGAAACTTATCTTGTAGTTTGCCAACTAAATTACTTTGCCATTTAGGGTGAAGATGTTTATCAAACTCATCTATCAAAATAACCCCTCTAACATCTTCTAAACTCTCTCCCACTCCTAATATTTTAATAACAATATCTGTAATTAATAAAATATTACTTCTATACCCCTCACTTAAATCTTCTAATTTAAATATAGTGTTATTTCTATCTTGAAAAACATATACATTATTTTCAAGCACAAGTTTAAAATTATCTTGAAAATACTCAATAGTATCTATAATAATCTCTATTAACTCTCTACTTCTATCTGTATTTATACGATATAGCTCATTAATAATACTTTTTGGATTATAAAAGCCACTATCATAATCTTGAAATATAGATGTTACAAATCCATCATTTATATTTTTATCTATTAAATTTTTAACAACATCATTTAATTTATTATCATAGTTTGTAAGGATATTAGAACCATAAGCCAATACAAAAGGGTATAAATCATTATCTACCGTTCGTTGTATATCAGATATAGTTGTAGTTTTTTCATACTTATTAAACACTGTTTTTATTGTTGCTCTATTTTGAGATTTTGTAATATATTTAAGATATGGTTTGCTTCCACTCTCTCCAATAAGATGACTCTTTGCTAAAAGCCCTAAAGTAATAGCTTGAAGTAGTGAAGTTTTACCACTTGAATTTTCGCCAATAATAATATTTATATTTTTATTAAGTGATATTTGAAAATCTTTTAGAAGTTTAAAGTTTTTTATCTTTATAGTTGTAAGTTTTGGATTATCTATATAAAATAATTTATTCTTTATAGTTTTAGTATATTGATACAAAATATCTTTTAGAATATTACTATTCATTTCACATATAATATCTAAATCATCAAAAAAATCCTCTTTTTGATTACTCGCTTTAAATTTTAAAAGTTTATTATAAATTTTAGGTGGAAATATATTATCAATAAAAAATATATTATCCCAAATAAACTCTCTTATATCCTCTCCCATTTCAATTAATCCTCTTTAGCAATCTCTATTAAACTATTCACCTCTTTTTCATAAAACTCTGCCACCTCTAAAGTAGATGCCTCAAATCGTGTAACTAATACAGGTGTAGTATTACTAGCCCTAACCAATGCCCAACCATCATTAAATATTATTCTAATTCCATCAACTGTAACTATATCTTTGATTGTTGGAAATGATGATGGTGGATTATCAAGAAGTGATATAAATTTCTCTACTATTTTAAATTTAGACTCTTCGCTTACTTCTACTTTTATCTCTTCTGTTGAATATACCTGTGGCAAACTCTCTACTTCATAATCTAAATCCATTCCATTATTGATAAGTTCTAATACTCTAAAAGTTGAATACAAGGCATCATCAAAACCAAAATATCTATCGTTAAAGAATATATGCCCACTTACCTCAGCACCTAAACTTGCATTTAACTCTTTGATTTTAACTTTTAAATTGCTATGTCCTGTTTTATACATTACACCTTTACCAATTTTATTAAGCTCATCATACATCACTTGTGAGCATTTAACCTCTCCTACTACGATAGGATTATCCATATTTTTGGCAAATAGAAGTGCTAAAATATCACCTTTGATATTATACTTTTTAGTAAGTACTGCTATTCTATCAGCATCTCCATCATAAGCAAATCCAATATCAAATTCCCCTTTTAGCTCATTTTTAATATCTACTAAGTTCTCTTCTATACTTGGGTCTGGGTGATGATTTGGGAAAGTCCCATCTGGAGTAGTATATAGTGCTTTGAAATTTAACTCTAATTTGTTGAAAATTTCTGTAATAGCTGTATCTGCTACACCATTACCACAATCAAGAATAATATTACTTTTCATACCTTTTAATGCTTTAAACTCATCTACCATATAATCTATATATCTACTTTTGACATCAATTATAGTAGCAGTTGTATTATCTTCTATCTCTATATTGCTATTTATTATCTTATCGCCTAATGAGTATATCTCATCTCCAAAGAATGGTTTTTTATCTACTGTGATTTTAAATCCATTATACTCACTTGGATTATGAGAACCTGTTATCATAATAGAGGCAAATGGGGTAATGCCATCAAATGATTGATAATTTCCAAAGTAGTTTATTGGAGTAGCAACCATACCCATATCAAGAACTCCACAACCTGAAGCATTTAGCCCACTTGTAAGATAATCTCTTAAAATTGACGAATGACTTCTCGCATCATATCCAATAGATACAAAAGGCTTATCCTCTCTATTAAACTTTTTGATAATCTCTAATCCCAAAAAGTAACCAATAAGTTTTACACTCTCTTCATTTAACTCTTTTTTATAAATTCCTCGTATATCATACTCTCTAAAAATAGTAGCTACCATTACAATTTCCTATTAATTAATTGCTATTATTATACCCTTTTAATTATAATTTTTATCTATTTTAGATTTTAATGGTACAATTACATAAAAACAGAGAAATTATTATGAACAGACCTATACTATTTGGATATGGAATAACTACAAAAGCGATAGCCTTTAACTTTGGGGGTGGTTGTCAATTTTTTGATGATAAAACAGATAAAAGATATATTGATAGAGATAATAATATAATTAGCCCATCAAGTGAGTTTAATCCAAATAGTAGTAATTTAGAGATTACAACTCCAAGTCTTCCTCCATCTCACCCATTAATTAGTAGTGCCAAAAATCTTATATCAGAGTATGATTACTTTTTATCTCCTAAATTTAGTGATAAGATACCTTTTAATATATGGATTTCAGGTACTAATGGTAAAACTACTACAACTCAAATGCTCACACATTTATTATCTAACAGGGGGGCATTAAGTGGTGGGAATATTGGTACTCCATTGGGTAGTTTAGATAAAAATGCTCCTATTTGGATATTAGAGACTAGCTCTTTTACACTTCATCATACCAATATGGTATATCCAAATATCTATCTATTGCTACCAATTACACCAGACCATATAGATTGGCATACAAGCCAAGATGAGTATATTAAATCCAAGCTCAAACCATTAGAGGGTATGAGAGAGGGGGAGATGGCACTTATTCCAAAGGGGCTACAAATCCCACAAACTGATGCTTTTGTAGTAGAGTATGATAGTAGCAAGAGTATTGCAGAGTTTTTTGATATAGATATATCCAAAGTTAATTTCAAAGGGGCATTTTTAGAAGATGCTCTACTCTCTCTTGCTATTACAAAGGCTCTATTTAATGAGATAGATTATAATCTTATTAATAGTTTTAAGGTAGATAACCATAGACAAGAGGAGATATTAGATAATCAAAATAGATTATGGGTAGATGACTCAAAGGCTACAAATGTAGATGCCTCTATCAAAGCGATTGAGTGTTTTGGAGATAGATATATTCATCTTATATTAGGTGGTATTGATAAGGGGGCAGATTTGACTCCACTATTTCAAACACTAAGTAGATATAATCTCAAAATATATACAATAGGTACAAATGCCCAAAAATTAATAGAATTAGCTCAAAAGTATAAAATAGATTCGATTAAATGTGATACATTAAAAAGTGCTATATCTCAAATTGATAAAACTCTTAAAATTGATGAGGTGGCTCTATTATCTCCTGCTAGTGCTAGTTTTGACCAGTTTAAGTCATATCAAGATAGAGGAGATAAGTTTAAAGAGTTTGTTTTAGATATTTAAACTACTTTAGATAAAATACACCAAAAGAAAAATTAGAGGTAATATTTGCAAAAATCATTAAAAGAGAAGTATATATCTATTATACCAATTGAGAATAGTTTTTTTTACTCTACGGTAGTAGATGATAGTATTAAATTTAATCGTGAGACTCTATATCTTAATTTTGCACATATATCTCCCTATCTTTATTTTGAAATAGTTCCATTTTATGATGGTTCAAATCTACTACTTTGGTTTACTCCCAAGATTGATAAAATAGTTAATATTCCAGAGGCTTATCTACTATTTTTAGAGTTATCTCAAAAAGATGATAATGCTATTTTTATTATTGATGGGGATATTTTTAGGGTTATTGTAATCAAAGATGGAGTTTTAAAAGCATCTTTTATTAGCTATAATATGGGTGAATTAGAGAAACAATCACTTCTTGATGAGTATCAATTAGAAAATATATATAGTCTGCCCTCATATAGATATAATATAGATGATATGTTGGATAACTACTCTCCTATTCACTATTATAAGTGGTATTTTAGTAATCAATCACTCAAAGATAAAGCTTTGAAATATTTAGATTTATCTGTTGTGCCAATATCAATTATTATAGCTATTTTTATATCTTTTGAGGTGTTAAAAGATAATTATATAGAAGATAAATATAATCTACTTAAACAAGAGTATCTAAGTATCAAAAAACAAAACGATAAATATAGAGATGATTTAAAAAATCAAAAAAAGACCAAAGAGTTTTTTGAGGAGTTTTATTATGATATTTTAATCTATCAAAATAGTTTTGAAGTAATTTCTCAAATTTTTCATATAGTTGCAAATGATGAGAATAATACAATTAAATATTTTAAATTATCAGGAGATAGTATAAATCTATCTGTTGAGACACATAATGCCATACCTATACTAAATCAATCTCTTAAGAGTGGTTATTTTGATGAGTTCAAAATCAAATCATCAAGAGAACTTAGAAGAAAAAAGATTAATGAAGTTAGATATGAGGGTAAATTAAAAAGATTAAAAAAGAGTAGTGATGGATAGCAAAAATATTTTAATACTATTAGTAGCTTTTACACTATTAGTTAATTTTATAAATTATGTAGATAGAGATGAGAGCAAATATATCAAAAAAATAGAACTACTTACCAAAAGAGTGGCCAAAGAGAAAGCACTATTAGGCAAAAGAGTAAAAATTTTGGATATTAATAGCAGCAATAATCTATTTTTTGATACAAAAAAAGATAATAATATACTATTAGGTGAGTTTCAAAAGATGGTAAAAAAGATAGCTAAAAAGAGTGATTTTAAAATTACAAATATATCATGGGGTACTCCTACCCTAAATGAGAAGCTTAATATTTTTATTCTACCTCTAAAAATAGATGCTATGAGTACACCACATAGTTTTGCTAAATTTACAAAAAGTATTATAAATATAGGTAAAATAGTCAAACTTGATATGCTAACCATTCGTAAAAGTAGAAAATTACTCTCTTATCGTATGTATCTATTTGCCTATAAAAAGGTTCTTAATGAGAAATAAAATAATATTTGCCTCTTTAATTGCTCTTTATATTATCAAAGAGATTATATCTTTGTATATAAGCCTTGATATTGAGACCTCTAATAAAAGTAGAGATGATAATATTGGAGATATAATTGATATATCTCTATATAATCAAGACTTTAATAGTTCTTATCTATCTAATAATGAAGTATGGGGATTGGCTAAATATAAAAAGCCCAAACCAAAAGTAGTAGAAAATAATGATAGTAATAGTAGCGATATACTTTTTGAACTAAGAGATAAAGATGGATTTTATACTATAATTATAGATAAAAAAGAGTTTGACTTTTTGGGTGTAGGCAAAAGAGGTGATGAGCTTTTTACCCTACTTTATGATAATAGCAAAAAGAAGAGTAGAGATGCTATAAGAGAGTATAGAAAAGGTGATACTCTATCTTCTAGCGTACAACTTCATAAAATTAGTAGTAACTCTATTAAATTAATAGATACTACAACACATAAAAAAGTTATTGTCCCATATTTTTTAGTCAAAGAAGATGAGTTTAAACTAGAAGGAAATATAAGTGAATATTAAATTAATAGTGATGGCATTTATGATGCTATTTGTAACAAGTTGTACGAAGTATAATGCATTAAATCCAAATGATAAAATTAATAGTGATAGTTTTTTTACTCCTGATATAAATCTGACTAATATTGATGATAACTATAATAATAGGTATCAAAAACGATATATTAAAAATAGATATAGAGCATCAATTGAGAGAATTAAACTATCAGATAAATTTAGACAACAAACATTTACCAAAACAAAACAGCTACAACGAGCTAGACTTAAACCTAAATTTATAGATAAAAAAGGTGTAAAAGTATCTGTTGAGAATATCCCTGTATCTAAATTTATAGATTTGGTTTTTGGTGCAATACTAAAACTAAACTACTCATATAGCAAAGATGTAAAGAGTAGTAAAGCAACAATTAGCCTAAATATGCAAAGAGAGACAAGCCCAAGAGAGCTTTTTGATATAGCTATAAATATGCTAAGAGATAATAATATAGCTACTCAGCAAATTAGAACACTATTTCAATTTGACAAACAGAGTAAATCAGTAGCCGTTAAATCCAAAAAGAACTTTATATATGGAAGAAACTTCCCTTTAAATGGATTAGAGGGGCAAAATATCACTGTACTATTCCCATACTACTATGTACCACTAAGAAATATGCTAAGAAGTGGATTTACAAGTTCATCTCCTGTGGTTAAAGGTATAAAAGAGGTAAGTGGTGCAAATGTCCTAACTATATCAGGTGAAGCCAAAGAGGTTCATAGAGTATTAGAAGCAGCAAGACTACTTGACCAATCATCAATGAAATCCAAAAAAGCTGTATTATTTAAAATGAAATATATTCAAAGTAAAGATTTTCTTACAAGAGTATCATCACTTTTAAGTGCAAGTGGTATCCCAATAGCTAAAAACTCTAAAAGTAGAGGAGTATTAATAGTAGATGTACCAGAACTAAACTCAATATATGTAGTATCCTCAAAACAATCATGGATAAATACAATATCATCATGGCATAGAAGATTTGATAATATATCAGTTTTAGGAGATGAATCACATATATTTTTTTATAAACCAGAATTTAGAAAAGCAGAAGAGTTAGTAGGTATAATAAATCAACTTTTAGGCAATATTGGAAGTGGTACAGTAGGTGGAGATAGCAACTCCTCTAGTGAGTATGTCCAAGAAGATTTTGCAATCTTAGACCAACAACAAAATAATATTATGATAAATACCACAGCATCTAAATACAAAGAGATTTTAACTCATTTAGAGAGATTAGATAAGACTCCAAAACAGATTTTAATAGAAGTTACAATAGCAGAAGTCAAACTTGTTGACCAACTTCAATATGGTATAGAGTGGTATCTCAAAAAAAATAATTATACACTAGGTACAAAAGGTGCGATAGGTATCGGTGCTAGTGGAATATTAGGTACAATCTTAGATGGTGATTTAAGTGTAACACTCAACGCCTTTGCAAAAGATAAAATAATACATGTATTATCATCTCCCAAAATTATAGTACTAGATAGAGAGAGTGCCACAATAAATGTAGGCGACCAAGTACCAATCCTCACATCAAACACCACTTCATCAAATACAGCAACCACAGATACTACAAGGACTCAATCAGTAGAGTATAGAAATACAGGTATCATTCTAAGTGTAACCCCTTATGTCAATTCAAAAGGTATTTTAACACTAGATATTTCCCAAGAGGTAAGTAATGTAGATGAAGCATCTGCAAGTAAAATAGACTCTCCAACAATCTCAACAAGAAGTATCAAAACAAAAGTAGCTCTAAAATCAGGTGAAACTGTAATGCTAGGAGGACTTATTAGCAAAAGTAAAAGCACAACAGAAAATAAAATCCCACTACTAGGAGATTTACCAGTATTAGGAGGACTATTTAAAACCACATCAAATGGTGGAGGTAAAACAGAACTTTTTATCACTGTGAAACCAACTATTATTAATAATACAGAAGATACGACTATCGTAACAAATGAGATGAGAAAACTCTTTAAGAATATTAAAAGATAATAGATTTCTTGCAAAACTTGAAACAAATGCTTCTACTTTAGCCTTCTAAAATATAATATTTTGGGGTAGAATATAATGAAGAGAAAATAAGAGAAGATGAAAAGTGGGATGGTCTAAAAGGGCTAATTGTAAATGAAAACTCTACACTTACTAATGAGGAAATACTCACTCAATATAGTAATCTTTGGCAAATTGAAGAGTCATTTAGAATTACTAAACACGATTTAAAGATTAGACCAATTTATCACTGGACACCTAGAAGAGTAAAAGCCCATTTAGCTATTAGTTTTACAGCTTATATGCTAACAAGATATTTAGA
>JAMOOX010000028.1 GCA_027065045.1 Campylobacteraceae bacterium
GTACTTTATGGAGTTTAGAGAGTATCTTTGCAACGGAAAGACTCAACAGCTTTCTCTAGTTATAAGAGCTATTAGAAAGTAGTCTATAATATACATCTTTTTTTAGGCTATCATTACTTTGATTCATGAAAGTAGAAATCTTTTTATTCATCACTAGCATATACACAAAATGTAAGATTACCATGTGTAGAGCAACTCCTTCTTTTTTAGTGAAATTACTTTTAGCTAGAATAGTTTTTAGATTAAGTATCTGCATAGTCTTATAGATTGGATTCTTTAACTTTTCATTTATGATGTTGATGATTTGTATTTCAATAGATATTTCTTACCCTCTTTTTATAATGTATATTATAGCTAAAAACCCCATACATAGGGCTTTGTAGAGGGTTTATATTTTAAATAATATGGATATTATAAATGTTGTCAAGTGTTATATACCTATATTAATATATCGCTTATGCTGTGCTACTTTCAATGTATCTTTATGGAGTTTTTAGGTGCGAAAGTTAAGTATATTTAATATATACTTTGATATATCTTGGGCTATTGTTTTGATTGTTTCTTTGCTTACTACATCTTTTTTCATGGGGTATTATAGCATATAAATTAATTATTGTATAATTTCGCAAAAAAGGTTGATTATGATATATGCTTTAGCACTCTTTTATTTGTTCTATTTTGCTTTGGTTGGGGTATATATTATATTTATGCCTAATACTCTTTTGGGGTTTGGATATAGTGAGATTGAAGTTGGGATAATTTTTGCTGGAGCTCCATTTATGCGATTTTTACTTCCATTTATATTTAAAAGATATATTACTCTTAATCATAATGTATTTAAAATATCTTTGGTGATTACATTTATTGGGACCCTTTTAATATTCTCATTTGTTGATGATTTTTGGTTATATCTACTAGCAAATCTTATATTTGGTGGTTCTATGGGGGTGGCATTGCCATTTGTAGAGAGTGTGGCACTTAGTTTTTTATCCAAGAATACTTATGGTAAAGTGCGATTATATGGTTCTATTGGGTTTATGTTAATATCTTTATGGCTTGGTAAGATGTTGATAGGCTTTAAGTATGAGATATTTTGGTATCTATCATCTACGGCATTTTTGACAATGATTATGGGATATATTGTAGCCTCTTATGATAAAAAATATACTATAATTGAAGAGAGTGTAGAGGATAATCAAAATTTCTCTTTATGGAGATATAGATATTTATGGTTATCTCTGTTTTTAATGCAGGTAGCATTTGGAGGGTTTTATAACTTTTTTACAATATATGAGTCATCTAATGGGGTATCACGAGAGGTAATATCTTGGTTATGGAGTTTTGGGGTCATAGCAGAGATTTTTATGCTATATTTTCAAGGGGCATTACTAAGAAAAAACCTATTAAAAATATTACAATTTGCGACACTTGTTACATCAATAAGATGGTTTATTTTATATCTATATCCCTCCTCTATTATATTAACATTTGCTTCTCAATCACTTCATGCCATAAGTTTTGCCTTGTATCATAGTGTAGCAATTACATATATATTTATGTTATATTCTCAAAAAAGATTAGCACAACAGTTTTTTTTGGGGATTTCATTTGGGTTAGGTGGTAGTGTGGGGGCGATATTTGCTGGGCAAGTTTATGGGGAATATCTGTTTTTGATAGAGGGAATTATTACTATCATAGCATTTCTAGTGTTGTTATTACATCAAAATAATAGACAACACTAAAATTTATTTACATATACATTCCACCATTAACTTTAAGTGTCTCACCTGTAATATAACTTGAATAATCACTTAATAAAAAGGCAACTGCATTTGCTACTTCAGTTGGATTACCAAATCTTGCTAATGGGATTTTAGCTGTAAAACTATCTTTGATTTCATCTTTTAGCTTATCTGTCATTTCAGTGGCTATGAACCCAGGGGTGATTGTATTAAATCTAATTCCTCTTGATGCTACCTCTTGGGCAAATGATTTACTCATTGTAATTAATCCACCTTTTGAAGCAGAGTAGTTAGTTTGTCCTGCGTTTCCTGTCTCTCCTACTATTGAAGCGATATTTACAACACTACCAAATCTTTTTTTACCCATTACTTTTGTAGCTTCTCTACAACCTATAAATGCTGATTTTAGGTTAGCATCAATTACACTCATAAAATCATCTGTTTTCATTCTCATAGCTAATTTATCATTTGTAATTCCAGCATTATTTACTAGATATGAAAGCTCTCCATCAGTAGATACAATCTCTTTGAATGCACTTACAAAAGCACTCTCATCACTTACATCAAATCCAATTACTTCACACTCTCCACCATTATCTCTAATAGTTGAGGCTACTTGGTTTGCCTCATCTTGGCTTGAACGGTAATTAATCCAAACTTTAAGTCCAAATCCTGCTAGAGTCTTGGCAATTTCTGCGCCTATTCCTCTACTTGCCCCTGTTACTAATACATTTTTACCACTAAATTTCATATAACTTCCTTATTTATTATTAAAAAGAATATTTTTAATTTTTTCAAACTCTTGATAATCACTATCTTCTATATCATCTGAGTATATAATATGATTTAACTGTTCTAATATTTTATACTTTGTATAGTTATCATCTGCTAAAACATCTCTAATAAACTCTACATGTTCATCAATATTATACTCTTCTTGCATAATTTTATATAAAAACTCTTTTGCCTCACCCTTATCACAACCAAAATCTTGATTCATTAGCTTACAAAAGAGAGGAGACTCTCTCTCTATATTTCTATTATCAAGCTTTATAATATGTGCCAAAAGAGTTGCAACTGACTTTTTGATTTTCATCTCCATTGTAGTTTCCCTCATATTTTAAAATTATAATATATTACTATATATATCTTTAATAACTCTTAATAATCCACTTAATAATATCATTTTGTAATGATGCACCTTGATATGATTTGGAATGATTGACTAATATTACAACACTATATAATCTACCTGAATTGGATTTAACATATCCTATAATATTTTTGACACTCTTAATAGTACCTGTTTTAAACCACCCTTTATGGGCAACTATACTATTTTTAAATCTTCTTTTTGTTGTGCCATCTACTCCTGCTATTGAGAGGGTATTTAGCCATCTATATCCAAATTTATTAAAAGATGATATAAGTAGTTTAGAAATATCTGATGCTCTAATTTTTGATACTCTTGATAATCCACAACCATTATCTATTAAAGTACTACTTCCTAATCTTATACCATTATCACTTAAAATCTTTTTGATAGCATTTCTACCTTTGCTAATACTACTTGGGCGATTATAAATATATGCACCTAAAGTAAGCATAAGTTGTCTTGCCATTACATTATTACTCTTTTTGGCAATAGTAGAGACCGTCTCTTCTAATCGTTTGGATTTATATATAAATAGAGATTTAGCATTTGATGGAGTGGGTGATAATCTAAGTTTAGAGCTATTTTTCACACCTATATTATTAAGTGCAGATTTAAGTGAATAGTAGAATGTTTTATATGGTTTTGTTATTACTTTACATACTTTTCTAGTGCTACATCTATTTGATAATTTTCCAGATATAAAGACTTTTGGTTTAGGATAATTTTTATCAATTTTCACCTTAACCCATGCACGATTTCCTCTACAACTTCCATTTATTACTTTTGCATTATTAATAATATCAAAACTATTATCTGGGGTCTCTTTGGTTACTACTACATGATTAGCAACTGTATCAATATTAAGAGTTGTAATTCGTTCATTAAACATCATACTATCAGGCATTGCGTTATATGGACTATATTTATTATTATCAAATCCTGAGGTATCACGAGATGATATATCAAAGATACTTCTATCAATAATAATATCCCCTCTTATCTCACTAATTCCTTTGGCTTTAATTGTATAAGCAATTGCTGATATACTTTTGCTACTAAGGTTTGGGTCTCCGTAAGGCTTGATAATCAAATCTCCATATAATACACCATTCTTAACACTCCCTGTATAATAAAATAGAGTACTCCATCTATAATTATATCCTAAATGAAGAAGTGCTGAATATGTG
Organism: Campylobacteraceae bacterium; assembly: GCA_027065045.1. Classification (GTDB taxonomy): domain Bacteria; phylum Campylobacterota; class Campylobacteria; order Campylobacterales; family Sulfurovaceae; genus FS08-3. Next base: position 4,086 of record JAMOOX010000028.1, read on the forward strand.
GTGAATAGCTTGATTATTGAAGCAGGAGTTCTATATGTGTTGATATTAAGAGAGCCCAAATCTAATGAGTTATGAATATCTTTAATATCAATAGATATAGAACTTTTATCTATTTGGTATTTATTTATAATATCTAATACTCCTTGTGGCAAAGAGGCATCAAGCCAACCAATAAGGAGTATGAAAATAATGATTTTTTTCAAAATTAAAAATCTACTTTTTCATGTGCATTTTCTATCATAGATACAATTAGAGTATATACATTAGCCACTACTGCACCAATTACAAGCCCTGTTGCCATTATAACATTATCAAAGAATTGCATACTAAAGAATGCTGGTATTAGGTGTAAATCTGCTACAAGAGAACCTGCAAGAAGTTCTGCTGATAATAGATGTCTTACTCCTAGTTTTAATATTGTTGATATAATATTAATACTTCCTGCTACAAAAAGTGTAATCTCTGATGGGTTATACAAAAATGCAGCACTTGTAGTAAGACTCATTAGTGTAAAAAATATATAAAATACTCTACCCCAATTCATTAGATAGTACCTTGTTCGTATTGGGCTCTCATTTTCTCTTTCTCTTTCTCTCTTTTTTCTACCGCTACTTTTTTGGCTCTATAATCAGATATAGAAAATTTAAGCCAAATTAGAATTGGAGATGCTACAAATATAGATGAGTACGTACCTACAATTACACCAATTAAAAGTGTAAAGCTAAACCCATTGATAATCTCTCCACCAAACATATATAAAACAAATACAACTAAGAAAGTTGTAAGTGAAGTTAAAGTTGTACGAGATAGTGTTTTTGTAACAGATTCATCAATTACATTACTAAGGTTTGGAGATTTAATTGTATTAATTCCCTCTCTAATTCTATCAAAAACAATAATTGTATCATTTAGTGAATATCCCAAAATTGTAAGCATAGCAGCTAAAATATCAAGATTTACCTCTACTTCAAACAGTACAATTGCACCAATTACAATAGTAATATCGTGCATCAAAGCAATTACAGAAGCTACGGCAAACCTCCACTCAAATCTAAATGAGATATATATTAAGATACCCAAAATTGCCAAAAACATTGCCATAAGACCTTTCTCTTTTAGCTCATTCCCAACTTTAGGACCTACCATATCTACTCTTCGTATCTCAAAATCTCCAGTAGAGGCAATTATTTTATTAATTCTATCACCTACATCATCACCAACTTCGCTTGAAACTGTTTTGATTTTGATAATAATCTCTTGGTTACTTCCAAAATAGGTTACAGAAGCCCCTTTAAATTGCTTACTATCAGATAATATATCTCTAACTTTAGATATTGGAGCATCATCTTTATATTGTACTTGTACCAGTGTCCCACCTGCAAAATCTATACCAAAATTAAACCCTTTTACTATAAAAAGTCCAAGAGATATTATAAGAAGTATAGATGATAACATACCAAATTTTTTGCTATTGCCCATAAATCCTACGGACTGACTATATTTAAAAATTTCCATCTATTTACCTCCTCCTTTGATACCAAACCAAAAGTTTAATTTATCTTTTTTGATTTTTGGTAAGATTGATTGATATATTCCATGAGTACCTAATATCGCTGTGAGCATAGATGCTAAAATACCAATACTAATAGTAAGAGCAAAACCTTTGATAGCACCCGTTCCATAAGCATATAGTACAGTAGCTGCGATTAGTGTAGTGATATTAGCATCCCAAATTGCACTAAAAGCATTATTATATCCACTCTCTATAGATTTAGCTATTGAGTTACCATGATTAAGTAGTTCTCTAATTCGTTCATTAATAATAACATTTGCATCAACTGCCATACCAACAGTAAGTACAATCCCTGCCATACCAGGTAGTGTTAAAGTTGCTCCAAACATAGACATTACAGCTAATATTAAAAATAGGTTGGCTATAAGTGCCACATTTGCAATTACTCCTGCTACTCTATAATAAAGCACCATAAAAATAACAACTAATAAAAATCCTAAAACCAAAGCGATTGAACTAGCTTTAATACTATCAGCACCAAGACTTGGTCCTACTGAACGCTTCTCTAGTGTATAAACAGGAGCAAGTAATGCACCAGAACGAAGAGCAATAGCAACATCAGTTGCCTCCATTAGTGTAAAGTTACCAGAAATCTGACCTCTACCTCCACCAATTCGTTCCCTAATTACTGGTGCTGAATATACTTTATTATCAAGTACAACAGCCATTCTTTTACCTACACTCTTACCAGAAAAATCACCAAAAATTTTAGCACCTTGTCCATTTAAAACAAAGTTAATAACTGGTTGATTTTGTTCATCAAATCCAACAGTAGCATTTGTAAGCATTGAACCATCTAATATTGGTATAGCTTTTACTAAATATTTTTCTGGAGTAGCTACATCTGATAGTATTACATCACCATATTTTTTGGCTTCTGCTACACTCATTGTATCTACACGAGTTGCTCTATCTTCATCTACTGCCATCATTTGAAGATGTGCAGCTCTTGCGATTAGCTCTCTAATTCTCTGTTCATCTTTGGCAGTTTTAATCCCTGGTACTTCTACTAGGATTTTATCCTCACCCTGTTTTGCCACAGTAGGTTCTGCTAGTCCAAATTGGTCAAGTCTATTTCTAATAGTATCAACAGCTTGTGTAATAGCATTTTTACGAGTTTTAATACTCTCTTCTTGGGTAATTTCTATTGAATAAATTAACTCTTTAGATACAATAGTTACACCTGTTAATTCCTCTTTTAGTAATTTACTAGTTTTTGCTTTTTCATCTGTATCTAATATCTCAAATGAGATTACTCCATCTTCGATTTTAAGTTCATCAAATATAATCTCCTCTTTGTCAAGGGTATATTTAATACTACCTGCTAGAGATTTAATATGAGATTTAATAGCCTCATCTGTTTTGACTCCAAGTAGCATATGAAGTCCACCTTGCAAATCAAGTCCAAGTGCGATTTTTTTACCACTTTCACTTTGAGTTAGAGATGGAATAGAGAATACCACTCCAAATATAAAAGCAAAAGTAAATATTATTACTCTATAATTAAGCATCTTTATCACTATCTTGTTTTTGAGCTACAAATGCTTTATCTAGTTTTACAATTACACTATCATTTAGTTTAATTTTCAAAAAACTCTCTTCTGGTTTGATAACTTCTGCCATCAATCCACCATTAGTGATGATTTTATCACCTTTTTTAAGAGATTCTAACATCTCACTATGAGCCTTTTGTTGCTGTTGTTGTGGTCTGATAATTAAAAAATAAAAAATTGCAAAAAGTAACACGAGAGGTAAAAATTGAGCTAATATTTCCATAGAAATCCTTGTATATAAAATTTATAAATTTGAGGGTACATTTTACCATTTTTCATATAATAAAATGCTTTTAAAAAGTTGAAATAAGATTTATTGAAGCCTACTAGAGGCTTCTTAAGATTACATCTCTGACATCTCTTTTGAGATATTTTTAGAAACTTTATCTATTACCATCTTAGCAAGGGCAATATTTCCATCATCTCTAAATATAGAAAAAACATTTATCTTTGAGAAATTATCACCCATCTGCTCTCCTGTACTATTAATCAAAAATACATGTCCATCATATGTTTTTGTCTCTACAAATGAAGCCTCTGATAAACCAACATCTAGTGATGATTCAGACATCATTCTAAAAGCATCATTAAATATACTAGCAGAATATGCAATATCCACACCTGTATCATTTTCATCCATATATAGTGTCTCTCCTGCAAAGTTTAATACAGCAGAACCTAAATAACCATTAATACCTTTTATTTTTTTCATACTTTGTTCAAAATCTATCATCTATTATCCTTAAGCATTTTGTAATTTTATCATAGCATCATTAAATGTTTCTAATGATGCACCTTGGGAGGCTAAGAACTCTTCTAAAACAACAAGAGACTCATCTATTACACTATTTTGAGCTTCAATAAGTTTGGCATATAGAGGCTCAATTATCTCTCTTGCTTTTGTACTCATAGTTTTTCTTGTTGATACATAATTTCTAAATGAACCATCAGGATTTGTAGCTACTCTAACAAAAGCATATACCCAATAAAAACTACCATCTTTGGATAAATTTTTTACAAAAGTATGTACATCATTCCCAGCTTTTAAACTATCCCAAAGAGCTTTAAATATAATTTTTGGCATATCAGGATGACGAATAATAGAGTGAGGTTGTTCTAACAACTCATCTAGTTGGTAACCTGCTAGTTTGAGAAAAATTGGATTTGCGTATGTAATATCTCCATTAGCATCTCCTTTTGATATAATCACATCAATATTTCTGACTTCTTGTTCTTTATCTGTGGGTATAATTCCCATTGTATATCCTTTCTTAGTGAAAAAGAAATCATACCTGATTAATGATTAATTAACTTTTAAAAAGATAAAATCACCTTATAAAAATTGTGGAGTATTATATGGGAAATAACATTATAGAATTAACAAAACAGCTTAAAGATGGTATGGATAGAGTTTCTAAAATCTCTGATAAAAAAGAGATTTGTAATACTGTTAATAAACTCTTAATGGATGTTACATATTCAGAATTTGCGACATTTTTAATATTTGATAGTCAAAAAAGATTATTATATTCAGGTGATGATAAACCTTTATCTTATGATATGGTGAATCCAAAAGGATTACTAGGTATTAGTTTTCTTAGAAAAGAGGCAGGGATATATAATCATATTGCTAGTGAAAAATCTTATATACCTAGAATTGATAATCCAAATAATAGAAAACTTCGTTCTCAACTTATTATACCAATTTTAAAAGATGATAATATTATAGCTATGGTAAGATTATCTCGTTCTATATATTTTGCCACTAGCCACTATTCCAAAAAAGAGATTGATATTGTTAATACACTATTTGATTTTTTAGAAAAATCTATATATAAAATATTATCTAAGAGTGATACAAACTATGATATAGAGATTAACTCTTCCAAAATCAATAATGAGATAAAAGAGATAAATAAAAAAGCTAAAAATAGTGATATAAACTCTACCATGCTATTTTTATCAAATACAGTGCATGATATTCGTACTCCTGCTAATAGTCTTTATGGATTTTTAGAGATATTAGAGTCTCAAATAGAAGATAAAAGATTAAAAGAGTATATCATTAATGCAAAAGAGAGTGCAATATTTATAAATACACTAACAGACTCTATCTTAGAACAGGTCAAGGATACCCATGAGATACAATCATCTCGTCCAGAAACTGTATCACCTCTTGAATTTTTTGCTCAAATAGGAAATCTATTTTCTGCAAATATGTATAAAAAAGATATTAATTACTCTATATATATATGCCCATATATCCCAAAAGAGCTTCTAATAGATAAATTAAAAGTCAAAAGAATTATTATCAATCTAATAGGAAATGCCTATAAATTTACACCTTCTAAGAAAGATATACATTTTGATGTAAGATGTAATCAAGATAAGAATGAGTTAGAAATTCATATTCAAGATACAGGCTTAGGTATTGATAAAAGCAGACAAAAAGCAATATTTAACTCATTTGAACAAGCCCAAGAGGATACAAGTGAACATTTTGGTGGGACGGGTCTAGGACTTGCTATTTCATCAAAATATGTCAATGATTTAGGTGGCAAATTAGAGCTAGAGAGCCAACTAGATAAGGGTAGTAAATTTTACTTTAATTTACCACTTGAAGTCATTAATAAGCAACCATCACAAGAACCATTTTTTGATTTTGATAAAAAGATTGTCATAATGAGTGATAATAAATATCTAATAGATGTAGAGACTATTAAATTTTATCTAATAAAACTAGAGATGCCAAAAAAGAATATTATTATAAGTGATACTTTAGTTGATGGTACAACCCATCTATTTTGTTTTGAGCATAAACTCTCACAAGACCTTATAAATAAGGTAGAAGAAAATAATATAAAATTAGTTATTGTAGAGGAGAATTTATTCTCTCTTAGTAAAAATAATTTATATAAAGATATGACTATTATTTCAAGAAATACATATTATGGAGATAAAGTATATAGTTCTGTATTTTCTGGCAAAAAGTTAAAGATACTTATTGCAGATGATAATAAAATAAACCTTGTACTTCTTACTGCTATGCTTAGTTCAGAGTATTGTAGCGTAGATACAGCCCAAGATGGCAAAGAGGCACTATATAAATTAGAGTTTGCCTCTATAAAAGAAAAACACCCTTATGATATGGTATTTTTAGATGAGAATATGCCAATAATTTCTGGTTCTAAGGTATTAAATAAATTTAGAAAAAGAGAAAAAGAGAATGATTTACCACCTATATTTGCAGTATCTGTAACAGGAGACCCTAGTATGGGTGAAGAGGATAAAGCCACTTATAATTTTGAAATGAATAAACCATTTAAAAAGCAAGATGTAAGAGATGCTATAAGTATATTAAAAGAGAGATATGAGATAAACTAATATCTATTTTAAAATATATCTTTTTTAGATATACTTTCAGTAATTATATTTAAAGGAGCGATATGCGAATAGTTTTTGGTATATATATATTAATACTACTTACATTTGTATCTTGTGGTGATGAAGAGGTAGATATAGATACTCAAATAAAAAAACAAACTATAGATAAAAATATTACCGTAGATGTTAAAAAGGATATAAAAGTAGAAGATAAAAATCAATCTTCTACTCCTAAACCTACACCATCAATGAATAGATATGAAAAAAATAGTTTTAATCTATCAGATTTTGACCAAGATAGTAAATATTCCAAAAAATTTACAGTCTATAAAGAGGGTATTGATTTTGAAAATATTACTCAAGAGATTACAATTTTGCACTTCTTATCTACAAAATGTGAACCTTGTATAGGGCAAATCCCATATTTATCAGATTTACAGAGTAAATATCGCAAAGAGATATTTTTGATGGGAATTGTAGTAGATGATAATGTTACAAAGAGTGATTTAAAACAATTTGCAAATAAAAACAATGCAATATTCTTTTTATCTAATAATAATGATGGAGATAAATTAATATCTACAATATCAAAACAATTAGGTATAAAAAAGCTTATATTACCACTTACTGTAATATATAAAAAAGGTGCTTATTATATTCATTATGAGGGTAGTGCACCAATAGAGATGATAGAGAGTGATATACTACAAGCAGTAGAACAAAAACGAGGATATTAATGTTTAATTTTATAAAAAGAGCCTTAGGACGGACAACAGATGCTATCAAAGAGATAGCACCCAAAAAAAAGAGCAAATTAACTAAAGATGAGTTTGAAGATATTTTATTAGAGGCTGATGTAAATTATGAACTTGTAGAGAGATTATTAGAGGGGTTAGGCAATAGTGTAACTAGAATACAAGCATTCAACTCTCTTATATCAGTATTTCAATACAAAGCAGACTTCAAAGAGAGTGATGTAAAACCTTTTGTAGAGATGATAATTGGTGTAAATGGTGCAGGTAAAACTACAACTATATCAAAACTAGCACAAAGATATAAATCACAAAACAAAAGTGTAATATTAGGTGCAGGAGATACATTTAGAGCAGCAGCTATTGAACAACTCAAAAGATGGGCAGATAGAATTGATGTACCTATTATTTATACACAACAAGGGCATGACCCATCAGCAGTAGTATATGATACTATTCTCTCTGCCAAAGCACGAGGGTGTGATAATGTAATTATCGATACAGCAGGAAGACTACATACTCAAACTAATCTTTCTCATGAGCTTCAAAAGATGATAAGAGTAGCAAATAAAGCTCTTGATACAGCACCTAATAGAAAAATACTTATATTAGATGGAACACAAGGAAGCTCATCAATCAATCAAGCCAAAGCATTTGATGAAATGATAGGAATAGATGGTATAATTATAACTAAGCTTGATGGTACTGCTAAGGGTGGTTCACTACTATCTATTGCAGATGAACTAAAAATGCCAATATTTTATATAGGAACAGGTGAAAAGCCAGAGGATTTAATTAAATTTAAAGCTAATGATTATGTAAATACGATTTTAGATGAAATATTTGTATAGAGTATTTCATCGCTAATTATAGAATCTCAGAAACAAGGAGTGGGATATATTTTCTCTATAATTAGCGATTTTGAAAAGCTACTCATTTCTTTTCAATATTAGGATTATAATAGTTATTAGTTAATCAAGAGTTAATGTCGCTTAATAAAAAATAAAATAAAGGAAATTAAGATGAAATTTTTAAATAGTATTTTTAATAAAATTAAATTAACATTTCAAATAACCATAATTTTAATATTTATACTCTTTGAAGAGATTGTATGGGAGAGTTTGGCAAAACCTATATACCTAGTTATACACTCTCTAAAAATTATCCAAAGATTAGAAAAACATCTCAAAAAAATAAATAGTTATGTGGCTCTACTAATTTTTACTTTTTTACTATTTGTAGTGGAGGGTGCAGGACTTCTAGCAGGTGTTTTATTTATCAAAGGTAAAGTTATGATGGGGAGTATCTTATATCTTGCCAAAATCCCATTAGCAGGTTTTACATTTTGGATATTTAGAGTAACCAAAAACAAGATGTTATCATTTAGCTTAGTCTTATGGATATATAATAAAATTATATCTATATTTGATTGGATTAAGAGTAGAGAACTATATATTGAAACTATGAAGAGATTAAAATTTATTAAATCATATATAAAAATTAGTCTAAAATCATTTAAAGATAAATTTTTACCAAAAGAGAGTGGTATAGTATTAAAATTAAAAAGAATTTATAAAGCTATCAAATCAAAACTTCAAGATATTAGAAAAGATAATAGTGATGAGACGAACAAGAGTAATTAAAAAACAGACTAATAAAGCCTTTTATATCCTCTTAGGAGTAGCTACTTTATTAATTATCCCTCTTTTTATAGAAGAGAGTAGGCTATTTATATTGGGGTTTTTTTGGAGAGTTATATTTTTTCTGAAAAAACATATAATCTCTATTTTCTTATCATTCTTTCTTATCAAAGGTAAATTTATACTTCTACTCTTTCTCAAAAAAATAGCAGTACTTACAACTATTGGACTAGGCAAAAGATATATCACAGAGAAGATATTTATATATAATTTCAAAAGACACTTTTTAAGACATCTCAAAGAAGAACAACTAATTATCAAAAGGTATCTAGCAAATAGTTTTAAAAATTCTCCAATTATGAAAAAAATATTTGCCGTTATAGCATTTACAGCCTCTCTAGGATTTGTAACTAAATTTATGGGGATATTCTTGGCATTTAAAGTAATAATAGCTAGAATTTGGAGTATTTTATTAGCAATATTTCTCAAAATTGGAGCATCAACAGCATACTTTTTTACAGAATATCTATATAATAGTATATTAGCACCATTAATTGAACTAATAATATTTACTTGGTTTTTGGAACTTTTAGAAAAAATTCCTACAATCAATAGATGGTTACAATCTATATATAAAATATTCTTATCATCATTTCAAGCAGTAGAAAAAGTATTAGAACAGACCCTACATATCCCATTTGAAAAATTCTTGGCAATGCTTGTACGAAAAATCCAATTAAAAATTAGAAAATTAGAAAAAAGTAAAATAGATTCAACAAGAAAAGAGATATTAGATAGGAGAGAGATTAATATAAACCTACATCAAAAGATAAAATTAAAACGAGAAATATACCTCAAAAGTTTAGTTGATGATAGCTATAAATCCAAATATCAACAACTTAAACTAAAAAGAGTCCAAAAAAGAAGATATAATAGAAATAATCTATTATAATCCTGCTTCTTGGATAGCTTCCATTTGAGCATGTGCTATTAGTGGGTCTATTACTAGCTTTAGATTACCATCATTCATTATACCATCAAGAGAGTATAGAGTAAGCCCTATTCTATGGTCTGTTAAACGATTTTGAGGATAGTTATAAGTCCTAATCTTTTCAGAACGACCACCTGAACCAACTTGTAGTTTTCTCTCTGCTGATGTCTCATCAAGTTGAGATTGTAACTCTGCTTCATATACTCTAGCTTTAAGTACTTTCATCGCTTTATCTCTATTTTTATGTTGAGACTTTTCATCTTGAATAGCCACTACGATACCTGTTGGAATATGAGTAAGTCTTACTGCTGAATCAGTTGTATTTACAGATTGTCCACCACATCCACTAGAACGGTAAACATCCATCTTTACATCATTTGCCTTAATATCCACCTCTACATCATCAACTTCAGGGATAACTGCCACAGTTATAGCAGAAGTATGAACTCGTCCTTGTGTCTCTGTATCAGGGACTCTTTGGACTCTATGTACACCTGCTTCATATTTAAGCTTAGAATATACTCCCTCACCTTTTAGCATAGCTATCATCTCTTTATATCCACCAGCTGTTCCATCAGATGAACTTACTATCTCAACTTTCCAACCAACTATCTCTGCATATCTAACATACATTTTGAATAAATCTGCAACAAAAAGAGCTGCTTCATCACCACCTGCACCTGCACGAAGTTCCAAAAAGATATTTTTATCATCGTTTTTATCTTTTGGTATCATTAGAAGCTTTATCTCCTCTTCAAGGACTTTAACTCTAGCTTCAAGTTCTGGAAGTTCCTCTTTTGCAAGTTCGCCAAGCTCTGGGTCTTTTAGAAGCTCTCTATTTTCTATAATTGAGTCATCACACTCAATATACTCTTTTGCTTTCTCTACTAAAACAGAGAGTCCAGATTGCTCTTTTCCTAAATCTGTCATTCTTTTAATATCAGAACTTATATCAGGTGAACTTAAAAGTGTGTTGATTTCATTGTATCTATCTATAAATGGTTGAAGTTTTTCTTTGAACATTGGGGTTCTTTAATTTGGAGTTTTGTTTGGGGTAATAGAGAACTGCTTACGCAGCTTCTATTGCATTTACTAATTTATGAAGACGACTAACTTTTCTAGCAACTGTTGTCTTTTTCATAATACCTTTACTTACATATTTATGAAGCTCTTTATTAGCTACTTTAAACGCTTCATCAGCTTTTACTTTATCACCAGCTTCTACTGCACTTCTTACTGCTTTTGTAATATTTTTGATTTTAGTTCTATAATACTTGTTTCTCTCTGTTCTTACTGCTGTTTGTAAGATTCTCTTTTTTGCCGACTTATTATTTGCCATTTTGACTTTCCTTAAAATATAATTATTTCGTTTCTCTATCTCAATAGAACGAAATTTAGTTGAGGCATTTTATCCAAAAAGATATTAAGAGTTAATTAAACTAAACTTACAATCCAACTCTTTTAGCCTCTAATACCGCTTTACTTGCATTAATTTTACCATAAGCTCTTCTTACATCAAATCCACTACTATTATAATTTGCACTACTACCACCTATTTTATCAGCTGTTTTGATAATTATATCTCTAACCTCTTTTGGAGTAATATTTGGATTAACTGCGTACATTAATGCTATAACTCCTACTGTAACAGGTGTAGCAAAACTTGTACCATCTGTAAAAGCATAGTTATTATTTACCAAATTATTTTGGTTTTTAGACCCTATTGTACCCATATCATCAATACCCAAAATACCAGAAGATTCCCATGTATCACCACCTGGTGCTAATATATCAATATTACTACCATAATTTGAGTATGAACCAATATCATTATTTTCTACACTAGAACCTACTCCAATCACCCACTCTACTTCTGACTCATCATTCACATTATCAACATCTAAAGATACTCCCTCATTACCAGAAGCAAAAACTACTGTAATCCCAGCATCATACATCTTTTTAAGTTCTGATACTAATATCTCTGAAACATCATTTGACCCCCAACTACAACTTATAACTTTTGCACCACTGTTTTTGGCATACTCAAAAGCCTCTATTGTTTTGGCATCATCTAATTCATTTTGTCTAATAGCAATTAATTCAGCTTCAGGGGCTACTCCTACTACACCTTTACCATTAAGTGGTGCAACAATAAAACCTCCACAAGTATTACCATGTGAACCATAAACTGATGGATAATATACGATATTTGAGCCATCATCTGCATTATATATTAAAATTATATTATCTTTTAAATCCTCATGAGTAGGCTGAACGCCAGTATCAATTAGAGCTACTTTTACACCTGCACCCCTTGTAATCTTCCAAGCCTCTAATATATTTATATCAGCATTATCATCTACTCTATAATTTTTATCATTCAATACACTTTTATAAGAGTTTAAATGCCACTGATATTTAAAATATGGCTCACCACTTGCATTAAAATCACTTGATAAAGTATCTTCTACTGTAGAAATATTATTATCTTGAATTATTTCATTATTATTTGAAACTGTTGAATTAGTATTTTGAATTGTCTCATTACTAGATGAACTCTCACCACAAGAACTCAAAATAAATAGAGAACTTAATAAACTTATAGCAGTTAATCTATAATCTTTTATCTCCATTTTCGCTCTTTTCTAAAGTTTGGATGAGCAATTTTAATATTACCATCAAGATACAATTTTTGTGTAAATTCAAAAATGTTTTTACTCTTATCTATTTTGAGTAAATATATACTATCTGTAAGATTTTCAACAGATAGAGTATCATATTTACTTAGAACCATAGAACAATTTACATCCTCTATACACTCTACTAAAATATCATTTTTTACACCAATTTTATGCCCTTTAGATGTCATATAATATTTAATTTTATTCTTATTTCTAGGTTGAGATATTTCACTTACTTCAACTATATCACCATTCTCATAATAAAAATCACTTGCATTGAGCAAAAGCATAAAAGATATTAGAGATATAACTATTTTTTTATTCATAACTTCTCCTTATTTGATAAAGTATACAATAACTATACTTAGTTTTCTAATATATAAATTTTACCCATTATTATATCTTTTTCTCTTTTATTTATCGTACTATCTCTAAGCTCTCTCAACCAAAATATTACTGCTTCTTTATACCCATAAAATGAGATATTTTTTATAATCTCTTTTTTGCTTTGATTATCTAATTTATCTTTTATTAATCTAGCAGATACTAATTTAGAGGTGATTTTTTCTTGCTTTAACATCTCTTTCCCGACTTCGCCCCAAAAAGCACTACACCCCCCTGCCTACCGAGTTTTCCTAAAAAATCTAGGCACTACAAATCACAATTTACCCAAGATATAAGGAGTTAAAGAGTGCTTAACCTCCATAATA
>JAMOOX010000029.1 GCA_027065045.1 Campylobacteraceae bacterium
TAGTAATATCATTACCAATAATCATATCAATATCAACTCTTACAATATCTCCAGCTTTTACCTCTTTGTTGGCATGTTGTGAAAATATTTTTTCTGTTATAGTTTGTCCCATTTTAATCCCCTATTAAATTCTTTAAAATTTTTTTTGAAATTATATCTAAAGTTTTTTAATTTTTTGGAGAGATTATTAATGATAGAGATAACAAGAACTCTAATAAAAATTAACCACCCTCTTTTTAAACCAATAAAAACTCAATATTATAGCCATCAAAATAGTAAATATAAATAGTATCTCATTTGCACTCTGTTTAATGATAGAGGCTGTTATATAAAATATAGTGGAGATTGAAAATATCACAAGAAATAGTCTATTTTTTTGGTATCTACTATTAATAATAGAGAATGATGCTATGATATATAGTGTAAGCAGTGGCATTAGACTTGTAAATATATTAAATAATAATCTTCCTCTTATACCTTTTTCATCATCTGCCTTACTCCAATACTCTAGTGAGTTTTTGAAACCTATATTTCTATAATTTATATAATCAAATATCTCCATAGATTTATAATCTATCTCTTTGAGTCTATCACTATTATATGTATATCCTCTGCCACTATTGAGTATTAATGAAAATACTCCTTTGTCATCTTTTATCTCTCCATTTGGTGCTATAAATATCTGTTCACCTTGGTTTGAGGCATTAAATATTACAATATCTTTGAGTTTTTTATTCTCTTTTTCTTTGATATATATATAGAAATCTCCAAACTTTTGTCCTAGTTGATTGGGTACTATATTTACTCTTGCTTGACTTAATTTAATCTCTTTGAATGTGGCAAACATATTTTTGCTTTGAGGTATGATTAATATAGATAAAAAGAGTAATAATATAGAAAAAATAAATGCCAAATAACTAATTACTCTAATAATATAACTACTTCTAATCCCCAATGAAAAAAGAGCTACAAGTTCATTATCACTTGATAATCTAAATAACATTGAGGTAACTGATGCTATAAAAGATATAGGTATTGTATAAAATAGTATTATAGGCACAAAGTAGCTAAATATCTCTATAAGTTCTGTAAATGAAATCTCTATTTCTGTAGTAAGTGTAGCAATTTTCACCACATACACTAGAGAGATTATCAAAAATAGTGGTATAAATAGACTCAAAAATATCTTAAAGAAATTTGAGAGTATATACCATCTTATTTTAGCCATTCATTATCCAAACACCAAGTTCTAAAAATTCATTATCAAATACAAATACAATAAACGTAGCAAGTGCCAAAAATGGGACAAATGGGACGGCATGGTCTGTATCTTTGGCTATCATAGATGGTACAAGAGCAAGAAGAGCAGATAAAAACAGGGCAAAGAAAAATAGTGGAAAGCCCAAAATAGCTCCCATAGTCCCTGCTATCATAATATCACCCTCACCCATAGCCTCTTTTTTAAGTAGATATGATAGATAAAATCTCATCAAAGTAAATCCTGCTACTGCCAAAAGAGCATTATGCCCAGCTTCTAAAAAATCTGGTTGGATTATGGATAGAGTAAGTGCTAAAAGATTTAGACTATCAGGAATTGCCATATATTTAAAATCTATCATAGTAAGGGCTAAAAGTAGAGTAAATACAATTGCAATAACCCCTGCATATATTGTTATTCCCATTTTTAGAAATACAGCTACAAATATCATACCTGTAATAAACTCTACAATAGGATACTGTTTTGATATTGGCTCACTACAAAATCCACACTTACCTCTCAATGCCAACCAAGAAAATATTGGTATATTATGATACCATTTAAGTGGAGTTTGACAACTTTGACACTTTGAAGCAGGAAAAACTATACTCTCCTCTTTTGGTATTCTATAAATTACAACATTCATAAACGAACCAATCACAATACCAAATATAAATATAAAAATAAACTCCATCTAAACATCTCCTAATCTTCTTTTATTCTTAGAATAATATCTAATATATAATCTCTATTAGTTTAAAATCTATTTATCATTATTAATTTTATCTAAACTTTTGTTTGAATAAATCCCAAAATAAACATTCTATAAACTGAATAAATCATCAATCCATAAGTTTAACTATTATAGATATTGAGTTATCATAATTTAACAACCCTATGCCCACCCTCATGGACTATTCCCAAAGATAGTTTTAATCCAACTTCTATTAGATGTTTGAATATTACCATAAAGTATATATTTAGAAAATAGCACCAAACCTTCTTTTTCTATTCTTAAAATTCTCAATTATATATTCCAACTCTTGTGGGTTAAAATCAGGCCATAGAGTTTGGGTAAAAAATATTTCACTATAACTCAACTGCCATAATAAAAAGTTAGAAATTCTCTCCTCTCCACTTGTGCGAATTAGTAAATCTATATCGCTATAAGGGGTTTGTAGGTGGGTAGATATATTATCTTCGCTAATCTCTATATTATCTTTGATAAGTCTATTTATAGTATCTACTATTTCATATCTTGCTCCATAATTTAGGGCTAATACTTGGATAAGTCCTTTGTTATTTTTGGTTGCTTCTTGGGTATCGTATATTCTTTTTTGAAGTTTTTTAGAAAATTTTGATATATCTCCAATAGCTTGAAATCTAATAGAGTGTTTATGATAAGTTTCAAGCTCATTTTTAAGCCAATTATCAAGTAGTTTCATCAAAAATTCAATTTCAAGCCGTGGTCTTTTCCAATTTTCACTACTAAAAGCATACAGGGTAAGTGTCTCTATTGAGTGATGATTAGAAGCATAAGTAGTAATATCTCTTACAACTTCAGCACCCTTTTTATGCCCCTCTACTCTCTTTAAACCTCTATTTTCTGCCCATCTTCCATTACCGTCCATAATAATTGCTAGATGTTTTAGTTTATTATTAGCCAAGATATTAGTCCTTTATTATAATTACATTAGATATTATATCTAAAGTTTGATTTACCATATAAAATTACAAATACCATTTTAATCTTTTTTACTCTTTTGATTAATTAGATAATAAGAATATTTTATACTAGGTTTTTCTATTAAACAATAGTGTGAAATAGATATAGAGAATAGCTAATAGTACCTATCCAAACTAATATTCTATTATATATTTTAAATTTTGTTGATAATAATATAAAAATAGAAATACCCAAAATATAAGATATTCCAAATTTAGTATACCTAAAATCCATATCTACCACTCCTTTAAAAAAATTATTAGAGGCAATATTACAATAGATTATTCTACCCCAAAAGTCAAGACAATAAAAAAAATAATCTAATTCTACCTCAAATTTTCTACCTTACCCTACTTTTTTACTCAAATCATCATAA
>JAMOOX010000030.1 GCA_027065045.1 Campylobacteraceae bacterium
CATAGATGATATAAGAGAAGCATCACAAGTATAAAGCCACTGTATCATATCACAAATCAGATATCCTTTGTGAGCCCCAATCTCTATTAAATATCCATCTCTTGGTATCTTATTATCTTTTATCATATTAAAAAGATGATTAGCAATAGATGCCCCAAAAAAGCTACTTGTACTTACTGCTGTATAAAAATCTCCACCCTTTCCAATATCTTTGAAATTTTTATAATATCCATCTTCACCATATAACCACTCATTCATATAACTACTAAACTTCATCTAATTCCTTTAATATATGTCCAACATCTTTAATAAAATATATTGTAGCAAAATCTTCAAAAAACTCATAAGCCTTTTGAGAGTTTATAATCCTATCTTCACTACCTAGAAATATCTCTATCTCTACACCTCTTTTTTGAAGTGCTTTTAGTTGAGTTTTATCCCATTTATATGTTAATAACTCTTCTAAACTCTCTATATTATCTTCTTTATAATATCTACTCATATCTTTATTTGATGGATATGATATATTTTCTAAAAAACTTTTGACATAACTATTGTGATTAAAAAACTTTAATTGTCTTCTTGTATAACTATTTGGTTTATCTTGAAAAAATGATGGAGATAATAGAATTAATCTATCAACTCTTTGCTTTGAGTTATATACATATTCAAATGCCTTTATTGCCCCATAACTAAACCCTGCTACGCACATATCACTATCAATTAGATACTCTTTGAATATCTCTTGTTCGTTGTTTAATAAAAATCCATTAAAATATTTCATTTGTTATCTTTTTTTATTTTAATTATATACCTATTTTCTATGAGCTATTTTTGATATTAATATAAAATCATCTTCTTGATAAAACAGAACTCTATAATCTCCGAGTCTTAATCTATAAGCACCATCAAAAGGAGTTTTTAACTTCTTAATTTTAGTTGATATTGGATTTTGAAAATAATCTTCAATACCATCTAATATATTAGAAGCTATATCTCTATTTAATTTTTTAAGTTCTTTAAGTGCTTTTGGGTCATATTGTATATTATAGTCCAAGACTATCTCTTATATCACTATGAGATATTGTTTTTAAAGTACCCATTTTATACTCTTGCAAACTTTTAGTAACAGCATTTACATCAAAATAATCTTGTAATGCCTCTCTAATAACTTGCGTCTTTTTCTTACCAGTTTCAAATGCTAAGCTACTTAATTCATTTATTAAACTCTCTTCTAATGTTATAGTCATTTTTTTGGTCATAAATCACCCTTTACTTTATTTACCATATTATACCATACTTTTAAAATATCTCACGCATTATCTCTTTTACTTTTTCTTGTGTAATATTCTCATACTGTAATAGATACAGTTTTACTCTATCTAATGGGGTATCTAATTTTTCAATTAGAGTAGTTATCTCCTCTAATATCTCTTGAAAAATCTGATTTTTTTCTATATCATTTGGATAAAATTCACTTCCCATTGAGTATTTATCTATTATATCTGCGATTAATAGTTTAGCTATTTTTATATCATCTTTGGCATTTGTAAATTTATCTTTGTATATCTTTTGGACTGCTATACTTCCTGCTATATATATTTTGGCTCTATCTAATATCTGGTTTTTAGATAGTATCTCTATATCTTGTGATAAAAGTTTTGTTGTTACAATTCCAATTTTATCAAACTCTACATCATACCAAGTAGATACTATGGCTTTAGCCGATTGGTATAGTGCTTGTAATTCTCTCTCTTCATAAGTAAGAGATAATACCTTTCTTTTGCCATTTATTACCTTTTCTCGTACTGCTTCAAGGTCATCATCTTCTATAATCTCTCTTCCATACCTAATAGCATAAAGTCCTGCTTCATTTATAAGTGTTGAGAGTGAGGCAGGGGTAAATCCAACTGTAATTCTAGCTAATCCCTCTATATCTAGTGAGTTATTTTTATCTTCTAAATAGTGATTTAGAACTTCTATTCTCTCGCTCATATCAGGCAGTGATATATGTATTCTTCTATCAAATCTACCTGCACGAAGCAAGGCATCATCTATAGAACTAATATTATTAGTAGCTCCAATTACAATTACACCTGAACTATCTTCAAATCCATCCATCTCTGTAAGGAGCTGATTTAGAGTCGCTTCTCTCTCATCATTTCTAAACTCTCCTCGTTTTTTACCTACACTATCAATCTCATCAATAAATATTATACTTGGGGCATTCTGTTTGGCTTTTGCAAATATCTCTTTGACTCTTAATGCACCCATTCCTACATAAATTTGAACAAAAGATGCTCCACTTTGATAATAAAATGGTACATTTGCCTCTCCTGCTACTGCTTTGGCAATATATGTTTTACCTACCCCAGGTGAGCCAACTAATAACACACCTTTTGGAAGTTTGACATTTAATACTTTATACTTTTGAGGTACTTTAAGAAAATCTATAATCTCTTCAAACTCCTCCTTTACATCTTTTATCCCTGCTACATCTTCAAATGTTATATTAGAGGTTATTGGAGTAATATGTTCTTGTGAAATCTCCTCTTCTTTGCTCTTTTGATACTCTTTTGGTTCTACTTTTTTATTTTTAAAATTGATATATAGATAAAAAAACAGTACCCCAAATAGAGATAAAATCAAAAGTGTATAGTATATTATTACTCTATCATATCTCTTTTTGACTTTATAGTGTTTATATATAAAAGAGTTATTAACAGCCCCTTTTATAATCTTATATTCTCTATCTTTAGTGCTTTTAAAGTAGAAATAATCATCATCACTCAATACAGTTGTAATTGCTTTAGAGTTTGCCAAAGTGTTGAGTTCTTTAATATTAATAATCTTAGCTCTATCTCTAAGTGCAGAGTATAAAAGTAAAACTATTAATAGTAGTGATAGAGATACTATTAGCTTGATATTGCTACTAAATTTTATAAATATTTGTTTCATTTGTTTTATTAAGAATCCTCTATTTTTAATTTAATTATAGCATAAATTTATTTTATATTTGGTTTGTTTTTTAGTAGGGTGGGTTTCCTAACCCACCTTTGATTTAAATTTTGAAATTTTCTTGATTGTTTAAATATTTCATAGAAGTTGCGTAAAATAATTCGAATTTACTATTTTATTCTTTTTAATTAAGCTAATATTAATAAGGGGGGGTAAAATATATTGTAACTAATCACCCCTAAATACTAAAAAATACTTTTCCCAGAAATAACCCCAACCAACGACTCAAATTCATTGAATCCTCTCTTTCTAAAAGTATCCACAATAGAACGCAAGTTAGTATAATCCTTAGCACCTTGAAATGATTTGAACTCTCTTGATACTTTAAGTTTCACTTTTATGAATAGCCTCTTGATTTAAAAGATATTCTAAGATTTTTTCATATTCTCTTTGCTGTGATATTTACGCTATAACTAATATATGGTGCTACAAGATGAGGAAAATTATTATCGTGGTTATCAAAGCCACAGAGGGGACATATCTTTGAGAAGCTCTGATACTCTATTATTTTGGTATTTATGTGTGAGAGTTCCAAATTTAAAACTTCTCTTCTCTCTTTTAGCTCTTTTTTACATCTTCTAATAATGTACCACCCTTCTTACAGTTTTCTATATTAAACTCAACCTCTTTAATCTCATCTGGTTTTTCAGTTTGAGTTAGATTTTTGCCAACTCTTCCTTTTTATCCACCTACTTTTTTATTACTTCTCTTTCTTAGACTTTGATTCTTTTTAGGTTTTGTTATATCTGTTGCTAGGGCAATACTTGAGTTAGTTGAATTCTTCTTTGGTTTCTCTTTGACTAGTCGCTTTTGTAAATCTTTGATATATTTTAGCAACTCTTCATGACTTAACTTATCTAATTCTGATGGTTTCTTTATTACAAACTCTCGCTTGATTTTTATATTTTTCATTTATGTGGTATTATATTGAAATTAGATTAAATTATGTTTTAGGGGTGATTAGTTACAAATAAATTATCATATCCTACCTTAAAAAGTTCGCAAACCATTTTTGGGGTTTTTAAGGTATGATAGTAATCATACCCTACTTAGAAGTTCAATCTTTGTGATTTATCAAATCCATAAATATCATCACTTACTATAAGTTTATTACACTCATCAATAAATGTAGTTAGATATGTTGTATGTACAGGTATTTTATGGATTAGGTTTAGATTATATGTTTTTCTTGAACGATATTTTGCTGTTACAAAATCAACTGATTTATCACTATATTTAGTTGCTATATGATTTAACATAGTAATTGGTTTTTCTAATCTTATACACCCAGAGCTATTTACTCTCATTCTTTTTGTACGAGATTTAAATCTATATTTACCTGTTGTATCGTGCATATATACAGAGTATCTATTTGGGAATATAAACTTGACTCTTCCTAGAGCATTAGAACTAGATGGTTTTTGTATAAATTTATATGGGACATACCCTTTGCCTCTAATATAAGGTTTCCAATTTACACTTCTACGATTAACTTTTGCAGAGTCTAGGCTATGTGATTTGCGAATTACAATACCTTTTCTTGCTAAATATCCACCATCTCTAAGCATATGAGGAATAATAGATTTTCTAGCGATACTATCTGGAATATTCCAAGTAGGATTGATTACAATATATTTCATTAATGAACTAAATATTGGTGTTTGTTTCACATATTTACCAATAACTACACCAAACATTAGTGAAGTTTTGCCATCTTCTATAAATCTCACATTAAAATCAGGTACATTTACAATTAGATAATTTTTACCTAAATTATGAGTCATCATTTTGGTTCGTTCAATATTAACTCTTATTTTTCTAAGAAGTTTTTTATCTGTTTTCCCACTATTTTTTAGTGTTTTATATTTATCAGATAAAATTTGGAATTGAGGATATGTAGGGATATAAGGCTTTAAAATCTCTTCTATGGATTTACCATCTTTAAGTTGAGTCAATATAATAGTGGCATCTACTTTTTGATAATCAACTTTATAATATGTATCTATATTTCTAGCTTTTTTGGCATTTTGAGAAGCATTAAATGATTTCATATTAATACACCCATTTGCCAAGTTATTAGTATAAGCTACCAATAATTTACTCATAAGCTTACTATTATTACTACTTAAAACCTGTTTATAAAGAGATTGTTTATTACAAATAGATAAATATTTATCTTCTGCTAATATACTTTTAAACTCACTCTTTTGAGAACCTCTCCAACCATCTCCATCTACAATTAAACCAGTACAGCTGCTAAATGCTAATAAAACTAAAACTACTAATAATCTATATGCCATAAATATATCCTTTTTTTAACTAAAATTATAGCATATATTTAAGAGTAAGTTGTTAAAGCCATTTTTATTTATGGCTTTTAATGATTGCTTATCATACCTTTCAAAGACTCTACATACTTATCATAATCAAAATTTTCAACTCTTGCTACACCATCTTCAACAGCACTTTTAGCCACGGCAGACGCTACCCATACCAATACATTTTTTTCAAATGGGGCAGGTATAATATAATCTTTTCCAAATTTCATATTTGGGTTATTATATGCTTTTTTTACACTCTCTGAGATTGGTTCTTTAGCAAGTTGGGCTAATGCTTTTGCTGCGGCCATTTTCATATTTTCTGTTACTTTTTTAGCCCTTACATCTAAAGCACCTCTAAATATAAATGGAAAACCTAAAACATTATTCACTTGATTTGGATAATCGCTTCTCCCTGTACCCATAATTACATCATCTCTAACTTCTAATACCTCATTTGGTAGGATTTCTGGAGTTGGGTTAGCGAGTGCAAATATAATTGGGTCTTTTGCCATCTTAGCTACCATTGATTGTTTTAAAGCACCTCCACTACTAAGTCCTAAAAACATATCAGCACCATTAATCGCATCATCAAGAGTTTTCTCATCTGTATCTATGGCAAACTCTTGTTTGTATCTGTTTAAGTCATCTCTATTAGTTGATATTACACCTTTTCTATCACACATTACAATATGTTTAACACCAAGTTTTTTGTACATTTTAGCACATGATATTCCAGCAGCACCTGCTCCATTTACTACAATTTTAATATCTTCTATATTTTTACCTGTAATTTCAATAGCATTTATAAGTCCTGCTGTTGTGATAATTGCTGTGCCGTGTTGGTCATCGTGAAATACTGGAATATCAAGCATCTCTTGAAGTCTTGTCTCTATCTCAAAACACTTTGGGGCTTTTATATCTTCAAGGTTAATCCCTCCAAAAGTAGGAGATATTGCTCTACAAATTTCTATAATTTTATCTGTATCATTTTCATCTAATTCTATATCAAAAGCATCTACATTTGCAAATTTTTTAAATAAAACTGATTTTCCCTCCATCACAGGTTTACCTGCTAATGCACCAATATCACCAAGTCCTAATACAGCAGTTCCATCTGTAATAACTGCTACAAGGTTACCCTTATTTGTATAACTATATGCCAACTCTTTATCTTTTTCTATCTCAAGACAAGGAATAGCCACACCTGGGGTATATGCTTTTGATAAGTCTTCTTGTGTATCACAAGGTTTTGTAGTTGTAATTCCTATTTTCCCACCATTATGATAATTTAATACCTCTTCTCTGTTTGTCATTTTTATTCCTAATTATTATTTTTTGATATTTTATCTAATTTTTATTGCTAATATAATAAATTTTAAGATTATCTTTGATATAATTGCAACCTACAAAAGGGCCAGCATGATGGAATTGGTAGACTTAGGGGATTCAAAATCCCCCGCTTTCGGGCGTCCCGGTTCGAATCCGGGTGCTGGTACCACTAAAATATAATCTTATTTACCATTAATATCAGAGATATTGAGTATAATCCTATAATTAAATTTTTATGTTTTTGATTTGATACATGCTCTTTGAGCCAAATTCCTATAAATACACCTATTAAAGATGATACTCCTACAATTAATCCACTATTTATATCTATAGAGTTAAATTGACTAATAAGTCCTGAAACAGAAGAGAAGACCACAAAGAATAGCCCTGCACTAACTGCTTTTTTGATAGGGTAGTGTAGTACTCCTGCTAGAATTGGTGTGAGTAAAATAGAACCCCCTACACCTAAACTAATTGCAAATGCACCAATTATAAATCCTACTAGAACAAGTATATATGTTGGTAATGATTTGCTTTTGCTGTCATCTTCTATTTTTGGAGATAGAATTAATCGATAAAGAGCAAATATAACAAGTGCTATAAATAGATACTCTAAAATAGAATCAGGGATTTTTTGTGTGATAAATCCACCTAAAAATCCACCAATAAATCCACCAATTCCTACAAAAAGCCCATCACCTAAGATTAATGAACCTTTACGAAAATTTAGGTATGAACCATATATAGAACTAAATACCATCTGCATAATTGATATACCAATAGCACTCTTAATATCAAAACCTATCATAATAAGTAGAGGTACTAAAATCATACCTCCCCCTATCCCAAAAAATCCTGACATTGCACCAATACTGATACCAATTAATATAAGTTCTATCATTATGTTAGTTAAAACTCACTAGATGGCATAATACTGCTTATATTAAAGGTACAATCTTCTTTTCCTGCATATATATAAAACTCTATATATCCTCTTCCGTTATTGTTATTAACACACTCTCTACTATCTTTATATCTTTTAAAGTTTGAATCTCTAAAAGATACATTCATATCATCACTAGGATATGTATTAGTTGTAAAAGTTTTATTTGTATCATAATTAAAATATATTAAATCAAAATCTCTATTACTAGAATCTATAACTTTATATCCACAAGATGAACCATCTGATAAGCTCCATTCAAAGTGAGAGTTTCTATATCTCTCAGGTGCATCACTATGCCATATATCAAATCTTGCATACCCACTAGTAAACTTTTTAAGTTTATATCCACCTGTTGGAGTGGAGTATAGTGAATATGAACCTTTCTCTCCAAATCCTCTTAGAGTATGTCTTTGAACATCACCTATTCTAGTAGTTGATTTTGTATCTGCTTGATAACCACTTAGATTTACCCATAACATTATATCTTTGCCTGTTAAATCATAATCATACTTTAGAGATACTTTTGCAGTACCTTCGCTATCAAGTTTTGAACCATTAGAATCTACACTAGCAAAACCAATATACTCTTTTCCATCATCATCACATGGGTCTTGTCGTTTGTTATTTCCTGTTGCAAAAAATAGTTTGTCTCTTTGAGTTCCAAAGTAGTTATCTTTTAGTTGCATTGTATAGCTATCTACCATATCAAAATCCCATTTACCAAGGGCTTCATACTTATAACCCTCTCCAAATATAACTAACTTATCATTATATGGGTCTATATATTGAAATCTTTCACTCCCATCAGGTGTCAAAGTAAAAGTTGCTTTATTCGTCCCATCTGTTGGAGTAATTGTTCCTTGTTCATTTGTATCATATTTTCCAAAATATAATCTTTTATTTGTACTAATTGTGGGATTATTAATAGCATTTGAACCATCTACTGTATATCCTATAATAGCACCTGTTGCAATAGTAGGAGATGTATTTACTCTATTCCCATACATATCAGTGGCTGTTATTGCAAAATGCTCTACATATTTAGCTCTATCTTTATCATGTTCTACTCCTGAAAATGATATACTCATAGCAGTTGGAGGACCAGAAAATACTGTAATATTAACAGTTTTTGATATATTCTTTTCTATTGCATTTGCATCTATAAAGTTCATATTAATCTCTATTGGAATAAGACCTGAAACAGTATTGCTTTTAACATTAAATGTAATTGGGTTTTGTCCTTTTGATATTATCCCTGTTACTTTTGCACCCTCTAATATAATATGTCCTACAAAAGTATTTTGAGATATAATTGTAGTTGATTTTATATTAGCTTTATCTACATTATCACCTTTATCATCTTTGAGTACAATTGAGAATGTTTTTTCTCTATCAGGTATTCCCATTGTAAATATACCATCTTCAGATGAAACTTCTAATGTATAATTTGTAGGTACATAATCAGTTTGAGGTTTATATAATATACTCATACTCTTTTTTGATGATGGGTCTGCTTCATGATAAAATTGGAATGTACTACCATTATCACCACTATCAATAAGTGATTTAAGATTTTGAGGTCCTGTATATCTAAATTGTGCCACACCATTTACAATTGGCATACTATAGCTTTCAAAACTTCCAACATCTGCACCATCTACTATTTTAGCAGGTAGTGTTACTTTTACATTTCCCTCTGAATATGGTGCATTTGTATTTCCCTCAAAAACTTTTACATTAATAATAGATTGTTGAGAGTTACTAATAAGTTCAATAGTTTTACTATCATTTGGAATGACAACAAAAGGTAGAACAGATACTACCGTAGCCTCTGTTTTATTAAAATGTAGTGTAAATCTTTGTACTAAATCCTCTCTTGTCGTATTTTCATCAACAGGTCTATTATCTTGAAGTATAGCTTCTATTGTAATATATCTACCATTTACAGGTGTAATATCATCAGGTGCTTTATATTGAAATATTGCATAACCTTGACCATCAGTAGATGAACTCATAGATTCAAATGAACCATAAATATCTTTTGGGTTTGTAAATGCTCTTAAATTTACAGTTTGACCTGATACTGGAAAAGTATTTTGTATCACTTGAACTTTGAGTTCATAAGTTGTATTAGATTCAATTATCTCAATAGGAGTAGTAGGATTAATAAATGAAAAATCTGCACTATCTATTACAGCTGTATTATTTACTGGTGCTACACTTCCTGTTGTTGTCTCTGTTGGATTTAAGCCACTAGTGTCAGGATTATCTGTTGTGGTTGCTGTAGTAGTAGTGCTAGTTGGACTAATTGGGTCTTCTTTGTCATTACTACCACAACTTGTGATTATTGTAAGTGCTAATGCTAATAGCACTATTTTAATATATTCTCTCATAAAAATCTCCTTTAGAATATCTTAGTAAAGATAGTTTACACCGATATTTAAACTACCGACATTATCTACCTCTTCAAGGTCTGCAATAGAGTATTTATAAGCTAAATCAACATCTATCTTCTCTCCCACTCCAAGTGTAAATCCTGCTTGTCCTCCATAAAAGAAACCATCCTCTTCTATCTGTGTAGATTCATAATTCATATATCCACCATGGACTCCAAGATATGGTCTAAATGATGTAGTTTTAAATTGTGAAGTAAGAAGATAATAATCAAATCCTATCTGCCCTTTTTCATAATTTTGGTCGCTATCTTTATTATCATATTGACTCAAAGATAATATTGTTCTCCACTCTTTATTTTGAGCACCTATTCTAATTCCATACTCTCCATCTGTACCCTCTACATTATTTTCACCAAACAGTCCACCTGTATTTGCTTTAATAGTAGAAGCACCAAATTCTAACCCAACAAATCTCTCTGCATTTTCTATATCTCTAGCACTTAGAGTAGATGATAATACGACAGATAATAATAAAATTGATAATTTTGTTTTCATAAATAACTCCTTTTAAAAAACTCTTTAAGCAAGAATAACATATTTTTATATTATTTAATCTTAAATCAATAGATAAATTCATATATTTTTATATGAAGATATGAAATATTACTTTATTTACTATAAATAGCTAATATGTCATATATTTAAAAATATGGAGTTAAATAATGATAAAAAAAATATTCTCTATAAAAATAGCTATAATATTACTATTAACCTTTGCTATATCAATAGGTTGGGCAACTTTTATTGAAAATGATTATGGGACACAGAGTGCTAGGGCTATTGTATATAATGCCCAATGGTTTGAAATACTATTAATATCTCTAACAACTGTACTAATTTATAATATATATAGATATAAGATGTATAAAAGAGCAAAATGGGCATCTTTGATGTTTCATCTCTCTTTTGTACTAATATTTGTTGGTGCAGGAATGACTAGATATATAGGATTTGAGGGTATTATGCATATTCGTGAGGGTAGTAGTAGCAGTAGTATGGTTAGTGATGTAATGATATTAGATATTACAGCCACCAAAGATAAAGATAAATCTGTTTATAAAAAGCCTATTTATCTATCTTCTAGGGGTTCTAACTGGTTGGATATATCTTTGGGTGATGTTGATATAGAGCTTTTAGAGTATATGCCTAGTGTTGGAGAGAAAATTGTAGCAGATAAAAATAGCTCTATATTAGAGATGAAAGTAACTTTGGGAAGTGGTTCTAAAGATATACTACTAAAAAAGGGTGAGATATTTCAAGGAGATGATTTTATAATATCATTTCAAAAGAGAATTGAGAGTAGCAAAGAGATTATCTATATAAAAGAGATAGATGGAAAACTAAGTATGGATACAACAGCTTTACTTAAAGTATTAGATATGAAAACTCAAAAAAGCTCAACCATAGATAAGGGTAATAATAGAGATTTTAGTGATAAAAAACTATATCAAATTGGAAGTGGTGGATTTGTATTGAGAAAATACCATTCAAACTCTACAACTACATTAGCATCAACTTCTCTCAAACCTCAATCAGGCAAAGCAGACCTACTTAGATTTAAAGTGAGTTATAATGATATATCTAAAATTGTAGATATAAGAGGTATCAAAGGTACTCAAGGAGATACAAAAGAGATTAAAATAGGAGACATAACTCTTAGTATAAAATATGGTGTAACTATAATTAAATTACCATTTGAGATAAAATTAGTAGATTTTGAACTTGCTCGTTATCCAGGGTCGCAGACACCATCATCATATTCAAGTAAAGTAGTATTAATAGACAAAGAGGAGGGATTAAATATGCCATTTCATATATATATGAACCATATTTTAAACTATAGAGGATATAAATTTTTTCAATCATCTTATGATAGAGATGAAAAAGGTACAATTTTATCTGTGAATAATGACCCAGGGACACTCCCTACTTATATTGGATATTTTTTATTAACAATTGGATTATTATGGGTACTATTTACTCCAAAAGGTAGATTTCAAATACTTCTTCGTGCTACAAGAGAGATACAAAAAGGTGCATTAGCACTCTTGGCACTCTTAGCAATATTTAATACAACCAATCTAAATGCACAAGATTTCAACCTAGAACACGCCAATAAATTTGCTAGATTAATTGTACAAGATAATCAAGGTAGAATGAAGCCAATAGATACTCTAGCATCTCAAATAGTTACTAAAATCACAAGAAAAAGCTCTTTTGAAGGCTTACACCATAATCAAATCTTTTTGGGTATGATAGTCAATCCTGAGAGTTATCAAAATAGAGCTATGATAAAAATAGGACACCCTAAAATAGCCAAAGAGTTGGGGTATGATGAGAATACTAAATATGCTAAATTTTCAGATTTTTTTACAAAAGATACAAATGAGTATAAATTATATAGTGATTTAATGAGAATTAGTAGGACTAAGCCAGTTGAACGAAGTAAATATGATAAAGAACTTGTAAAAGTAGATGAGAGAGTAAATATAGCATATATGGTATATACAGGTTCTATCATCAAAATATTCCCAACTCCAAATGATGCAAATAATTTATGGGTATCACCTACAGATGCTATCTCCAAATTTCCTACTAAAGATGCCAAAATGGTAAGACTTATTATGATGGAATATTTTAACTCTCTTACACAATCAGCCAAAAGTGGAGATTATACAAAACCAGATAGAGCATTAGATATGATTTCTAAATTTCAAAATGGTTATGGAAAAAGTGTAATACCATCTCAATCACATATTACATTTGAAATTTTATATAATAAACTAGGAATATTTGGTAAGCTAATACCTATTTATATACTTGTGGGACTTATACTTCTAATCTTATCATTTATTCATATTATTAATCCATCATTTAATCTCAAAAGATACACTAAAATAGTCTTATATATCATTATATTAGCATTTATTACGCATACAATAGGTCTTATTATTAGATGGTATATATCAGGTCATGCCCCATGGTCTAATGCTTATGAATCTATAGTATATATCTCTTGGGCTACTCTATTAGCAGGATTTATGTTTATGAAAAACTCTCCAATTACATTAGCTTCAACTTCTATCCTTTCAGGTGTCTTGCTATTTGTAGCTCATCTTAATTGGATTGACCCACAAATCACCAACCTTATGCCAGTGCTTAAATCATATTGGTTGATGATACATGTTGCCGTTATTACTGCTAGTTATGGATTTTTGGGACTTGGAGCATTGTTATCTTTTATGGTATTTATACTATATATAATATCTACTCCATCAAGCCAAAAAAATATAAAATCATCTATAAAAGAGCTAACTCAAATAAATGAAATGGCATTAATTATTGGATTAATCCTACTTACAGTTGGAAACTTCTTGGGTGGAGTTTGGGCAAATGAGAGCTGGGGAAGATACTGGGGTTGGGATTCCAAAGAGACTTGGGCAGCTGTAACAATACTAATATATACAGTTGTTATACATCTAAGATTAGTACCAAAATTCAAATCAATCTTTATATATAATGTAGCCTCACTACTAGCATACTCATCTGTATTGATGACATATTTTGGAGTAAACTTTTACCTATCAGGATTACACTCTTATGCAGCAGGAGACCCATTACCAGTTCCTGCTTGGATATTACCATCAGTGATAGTAGTATTTATTATAATAGGTTTTGCTTATCGTAAGAAAGAGATAATGGGTAAGGGTTAAAATTTAAGGTTACCGTTATGGTAACCTATGTATAATTCTTTTGATACAAAATTAATAAGGTATTATTGTGAAAATAATTTCAAAAAGAACTCTTATAGAGTTTTATCAACAATATAATAATAGTGCATCTGCACTTGAATCTTGGCATCAAGAGATGTTAAAATCAAATTTTTCAAACTCTAATGAGATAAAAGAAAAATATAAAAGTGCAAGTATTATTGGAGATAATAAAATTATTTTTAATATCTGTGGGAATAAATATAGATTGATAGTTAAAATTAACTATTTCACAAAAAGAGTATTTATAAAATTTATTGGAACACATAAACAATACGATAAATTTAATATAAATAACATATAACTAATTAAATTAGAGAAATGAAATGAAAATTAAGCCTATACGAACAGAAGAAGATTATAACTTGGCATTAATAGAAATAGAATCGTTAATGGAAGTAACTCCAGATAGTGATGATTTTGATAAGTTTGAAATACTAGGTATGCTTATTGATAACTACGAAGCAATTCATTATCCTATAAATACTCCTGACCCAATAGAAGCCATTAAATTTAGAATGGAACAAGAGGGATTAATTCAAAATGATTTAGTAGCCTTGTTTGGTAATAAATCAAGAGTATCAGAAATTTTGAATAAAAAAAGAAAATTGACTTTAGATATGATTAGAAATTTAAACAAACATCTAAATATACCATTTGAAAATCTTTTAGGAGAGTATAAACTCTCTTATTAATAGATTTTCCAATTTTAAGTACCGTGTGATGAATTTACACTTTTTCTATATATTAATATATCTTCCAAATTTTAACTCTCCTTAAAAATGATAATTTTCGTTTTTGAGGGACTCCAAACTCTTTGATATAATTCTCAACAGCATCTATCATTCTACTAGAGGATTGTCCATCACTATATGGGTGATATAGTTCTATTATATTCTCTCTTTTATCTTTAAATTTATCAATACCATTAATAATATCTATCACCTCTTTTTCTACTTCAATATTACTTTGACAATCTACCCAGTGAATATTTTCTGAATTACTATTTAATGTAACAACGGGTTTATTTAAAAGTATAAACTCATAAACTACTGATGATGTATCACTAATCATTATATCAGATATTTGTAATAGAGGTGTTATATCACTTTGAGTCCATATTATTAAATTTTTACTCTCTAACTTTAGATATTTTTCAATTATATCTCTATCCATTTTATCATGAAATTTTATAATAAGTAATATATTACTATTTTGACTTAGAGAATTAATCACATCTAATAGTTTATCCCCTGAAGTAAGAGATGGAGAAAATGTAGGAGAGTAGAGAAGTATTTTAGAAGCATTATACTCTTTTAATAAATTATATTTTAATAATTTACTATTATTATTATATAGATTATCTAATTTACACCAACCAGTCTCTATAACCTCAAAGTTTTTATGTTTATCTCTAAGTTGATTAAATTTGTCTGTAAAATATCTACCTTGTGTAAGATATAAATCAAAATAATCTCTAATTCTAAAATGTCCTTTTTTCTCTCCTGCTAACCCATGAAAGATTTGAGTTTTGACACCTCTAAGATAGTGAGGGACTTCATTACCTGCTACAAATATTACATCTGCTTGATATTTTTTAAGTTTTTTAATATCGCTAGTATAATGCTCATAAGAGATATTAGCTTCTAGTTCTTTGGGAATATACCAAATATATTGGTAACCTCTTAGCTTAATTTGCGACTCTAGTGTTTCTAAAATAGCAAATGAGTATGGTAAATTGCAAAATAATATAAATTTCATAGCCAATTTTAACACAAATTATATTAAAATTATAATTTAAAGGTAAATAAATTGAAAATAACACATATTAACTTTACAAAAGAGATAGAGACCAATACAATAGCTTTAATAAAAGAACTATCAAATCGTGGCTATATACAGCAAATTATTACTTTAGATGAGTCTAAAATGATAGAAAGATTAAATAATATTAAAAATATAGATATAATTATAGCAAATAAATTTTATATATTTAATTTAAACTATTTAAGGAGTAGTGATATAGTTCATTCTCATCAAAAAGAGAGCTTTTTATTGTCATATTTAGCTCATCTACTCTATAAAATACCTTATGTTATTACTACAAGTAGTGTTTTAAATAGTAAATTATTATATAAAAAAGCAAACTATACTATCACTACATCAGATAAAATTAAATATAATATATTAAATTATAATGATAATATAAATATAGAGACCATTTATGGTGGATATAGCCATCATTTAATTGATAAAACCAATTCTCAAAAAATACAAAATAGATTTAAATATAAATTTTTAATAGGAAATATAGCATCATTAGATGATGAAAAAGGGCAGTTTTATTTAATAGAGGCTATGAAAAAACTGCAAATTTCATATCCAACTATTCATCTTTTAATTATAGGTAAAGGTAAAAATGAGCTAAAATATAAAATTCAAGCTTCCAAACTTGATAATATTACCTTTGAACGTGATTGTGAAAAGGATTATATAGAAAACTTAAATATATTTATACTCTCAGCAGATGAAGAACAAAATGGTTCTATTTTATTTGATGCTATGGAGTCTAATGTGGCAATTATTGCAACAAATAGAGGTGTAGTCCCAGAAATTATAGAAGATAAAAAGAGTGGACTATTAATAGCACCAAGAAATAGCAATCAAATATATAGTGCAATAGAAAAATTATATTTAGATAAAAATCTTAGAGATAAACTGACTTCAAATGCATATCAAAATATACAAAATTACTCTCCACAAGAGATGGCAAATAGATATGAGAGGGTATATAATTATAGATAATTTTAACAAAAAGATGATATAATCTAGTCAATTATAATCCATAGGAGCATTAAGTGAGTTTTAAAGATGATGTAAAATTTGTCAAAGATGAATTAAGTAGTGATGAAAAAGTATTAGAGGGTGCATTTAAACTAGAAAAAATTTATAAAAAGCACAAAATAAAAATTTGGGCTTCATTGATTGTTGTGGTTCTTGCATTTGGTGGTAATGCTATAAATAACTATATGATACAATCA
>JAMOOX010000031.1 GCA_027065045.1 Campylobacteraceae bacterium
AGCAATAATTGGTTATAATCGCGAAATTTTTAATAAAAATATAGAAGGAATATAAATGGCATTAAATGTTTATTATGATAAAGATACAAGTTTAGAACTAATTAGAAGTAAAAAAGTTGCAATGATTGGTTTTGGTTCTCAAGGACATGCTCACGCTGAAAACCTTAGAGATAGTGGTGTAGAAGTTGTTGTTGGTCTTAGAAAAGGTGGTTCAAGTTGGGCAAAAGCAGAGGCAAAAGATTTTAAAGTTGAAACTATCGCTGATGCTTGTAAAGAAGCTGATGTTATTATGATTTTATTACCTGATGAAAATCAAGCAGAAATTTATGCAGAGCAAATTGAACCAAACCTTAAAGATGGTGCTACAATCGCATTTGGTCATGGATTTAATATTCATTATGGAAGAATACACCCAAGAGCTGATATTAATGTAACTATGATTGCACCAAAAGCACCTGGTCATACAGTTAGAAGTGAGTTTGTAAGAGGTGGTGGTATTCCAGATTTAATTGCAGTTGGTCAAAATCCAAGTGGTTCTACAAAAGAGTTAGCTCTTAGTTATGCTTCTGCTATTGGTGGTGGTAGAACTGCTATTATTGAAACAACATTCAAAGATGAAACAGAAACAGATTTATTTGGAGAACAAGCTGTATTATGTGGTGGTGCTACTGCTCTTGTACAGGCTGGATTTGAAACTCTTACAGAAGCTGGATATGCTCCAGAATTAGCATATTTTGAGTGTCTTCATGAGCTTAAATTAATTGTTGATTTGATGTTTGAGGGTGGAATTGAAGGTATGAGATACTCTATTTCAAATACTGCTGAGTATGGTGATTATGTAAGTGGTAAGAGAGTAATCAATGCTCAATCAAAACAAGCTATGAAAGATATTCTTACAGAGATTCAAGATGGTAGATTTGCAAAAGACTTTATATTAGAGGGACAAGCAGGTTACCCTAGAATGAATGCACAAAGAGCAAATACAGAAGCTTCAAAAATTTCTCAAACAGGAAAAGGTTTAAGAGAGATGATGCCATGGATTGGTAAAAATAAAATAGTTGATCAAGATAAAAACTAATTTTATTTTCTTTTGTCGGGGTGTAGAGACCCCGACCTATAAATGCAGATTAAACTACAAAACTATTCAAATTATATTTTAAATAATATAGATTTAACTATCAATAATAATTTAGTAATACTAGGTTCTAACGGTGCAGGTAAAAGCACATTAGCCAAACTACTAAGTGGAGTTATCAAAAGTGATAGTGTATATATTGATAATATAAATTTAAATAAAATAAAACTAAATAAAAAAGCCTCTCTTATAAATTATATCCCACCTACACTTGATATTTTTGATAAATATATTACAATCAGAGATTATTTAGAACTCTCTAATATATCAAACAATATAGATATTAAAACTATTACAGATAGATTAAATATTTCACACCTATTAGATAAACACTCTTTAAGTAGTGGTGAATCTCAATTAATATTAGTTGCAAGTGCTTTAATTCATAATGCAAAAATTACAATATTTGATGAACCAACAGCTAATCTTGAACCCAAAAGAGTAGTAGAGATTTATAATATACTTAAAAGTGATGTATTAAACTATAAGATAATAATAACACATGATATAAATTTAGCCTATAAATTAGGATATGATATATTATATTTAAGAGATGGTATAATAGAATTTAATGGCTCTTCAACTCAGTTCTTTCAAAAAGATAACCTATATAATATTTTTGGTAGAAGTATAAAAAGGGTAGAAGATATTTTTGTAGTTGATTTATATTAAATTTATAGATATAATATACTTAATAAAGGAGCTAATATGACTAATATAGAAACTACTAGTAGATGAAATTGTTTATTATGAAGCAAAAGAGCTTTTAAAGCAGATTGGTATGAGTTATTCACAAGCTATTAGCTTATTTAATAATATGATAGTATCAAATCAAGGATTACCCTTTGAATTTCAACTTCCACAAGAAGATACCAAAACAGCACTAAAAGAACTTGATGAAAAAAATGGTAAATATTTTGATAATGTAGATGAACTATTTGATGATTTGGATTCATAAAAGTGTTAAATATTTTTAGAACAACCAACTTTAAGAAAGATAATAAAAAACTAGAAGCAAAATATAGAGACCATACTTTAATTGGTAACTATTTAAATTGTAGAGAATGCCATATAAAACCTGATTTATTATTAATTTACAAAATAGATAATGATATTTTAGAATTAGCTTTAGTAAGAGTTGGTACTCATTCAAAATTATTTAGATAATAATTTTTGAAGATTACCAAGAAAAACAATCCAATATTTACATCAATAGAACTACTGAATATCTATTTATAGTTTATTTATCTAAGAAATAAACTATAATATGATATAATATATAAAAATCTAAATAATATTAAATATATCATAAATAAGAGAGCTATAAGTATGCCACATATAAAAGTAAAACCATTTAACCTTGATACAATAGAGAGTTCTAGCCAACTAACAAATATAATAAAGTTTCGTGCCAAGGGTGATGATGAACTTCTTGGTATAGAGTATAAGGGTGAAGAGTTTTTGATTAATATCAAACAAGATAGCCATAATAATATGGTTATTAAATATGATAAAGTATCTCGTCCATTAAATGTAGAACTTGTAAAAGATGTTATTGCATTAATTGCAGATGCACTTGACCTTGATATTATCAGCTCTAATATATATTCAAATGCCAATGCTCATACTTTGCCATCACAATATCTCAAAAAGATAAAAGATTTTGAGAATATTGAATTTGGAGATAAAAAGGTAGCCCTTGAAGTTGGTTTTGGTAGTGGTAAGCATATATTGTATCAAGCTAATTGTAATAGAGATAAGTTATATATTGGAATTGAGATTCATACTCCATCTGCTACACAGCTCTTAAAACAGATTAAAATCCAAGAGTTAGATAATATTTGGGTGGTAAATTATGATGCAAGATTGCTTTTAGAGATGTTGCCATCAAATGCACTTGAAGAGATATTTGTACATTTCCCAGTGCCATGGGATAAAAAGCCTCATAGAAGAGTAATTAGCAAAAGCTTTTTAGAAGAGTCTATAAGAGTGCTTAAACCATCTCATAGGCTAGAGCTTCGTACGGATAGTGATAAGTATTTTTGGTACTCTCTTGAGACATTTTTTGATTATCCTAAAATTAGTGTAGATGTGATAAAAAATAGAGATTTAGAGGTAGTTAGTAAATATGAGGCTCGTTGGAGAAGACAAAACAAAGATATATATGATGTTTTAGTTACATCTGATGAGTTGAGTAGTGATATTGATAGAGATTTTAATTTTACTTTTAATAATATTAACTTTGATATACCTCTAAAAGATAAACTACCAAAAGAGAGCCAGATATTTGATGGATATTTTATACATTTTGAGAGAAGTTATTATATAGATAATGGACTATTAATTAAGATTGCATTTGGTAGTTTTGATAGACCTGAACATAAATATATATTAATAGAAAATAATATAGTAAGATATATATCATCTTCACCTGTTTCAACATCTACAAACTATAAAGCTCATCAGAAACTAGAGGAGTACTTTAATGTCTAGTATTGTAACAGCTACAAATCTAAACTTATCTTATGATGGCAGTGATAGTGAGATTATTAAAGATGCTAATTTTGTGATAAATAAGGGTGATTTTGTATTTATTACAGGCCCTAGTGGTAGTGGTAAATCTACACTTCTTAAATCTCTTTATGGGCAAATTAAACCATTTAATGGAGAGTTGGTTGTGGGTGGATTATATATGAGTGATATATCCAAAAAGAAATTACAAGAGTTGCGACAACATTTAGGAATTATTTTTCAAGATTATAAACTTATTAATGAGTGGAGTGTAGAAAAAAATGTATCACTTCCTCTAATTATTGCAGGATACTCTAAAGATATTCAACAAACACAAGCCAAAAGATTACTCCACCATGTCAAGCTTAGTGAGTATATTCATAAATATCCATTAGAACTTAGTGGAGGAGAGCAACAGAGAGTGGGAGTAGCAAGAGCATTATCTAAAAATCCATTTTTAATCCTAGCAGATGAGCCTACGGGAAACCTTGATGATTACTCATCTAATGTAATTTGGGATTTGATGGAGAATACTTGTGAGCAGTTAAATACAACTGTAATTGTAGTAACTCATAAAATACCATCTGCTTTTACAATCCCATATAGGCATCTTATTATTGAAAATAGGGGAATTTATGAAATTCATTAAAAGACATCTTGCTTTTATTTTGCCTTTAATGGCTATATTAGTGGGAGTAGAGTTTTATCTAGTATTTGAACGAACTACTCAAAGCTATGAAGAGGGGCTTAGAAATAGATATAGTATGCTAATAGTAGCTCATGATAAGGTTAAATTAGAATATTTACAGAGTCTAAATCCACGAATTGCATCTATTGAAGAGGTAGAAAAAGAGGGGATTGTAGATGAAATATCCAAAGGCTTAAAAGCATCTAGCAAAAGAAACTTATCAAAGCTTTTACCAAATTTTTATAATACCAAACTTGATAGATATTTGAGCAAAGAGGAGATTGAAGTAGTTAAAAATGATTTAGAAAAAAGCAATAAAATAAAAAGAGTAGAAACTTTTGATGGTAGCCACAACTCTACATATAAACTTTTTATATTTCTAAAGCTTATTTTTAAACTCTTTATATTCTTTATTGGAGTAGTTAGCTTCTTTTTAATTATCAAACAGATGGAGGTTTGGAGCTTAAATCATAGAGAGAGAATGAGAATAATGGAAATTTTTGGAGCACCTCTATTTCTAAGAAGTGCTGTGATGTATCGTTTGGCGATTATTGATACTCTTGTGGCTACATCGTTTGTATCAATGCTTTTTATATATCTTAAAAATAGTTGGGTAGAGAGTAGTCATATTGAAATATTGGTCAAAAATAGTGAGCTTATATTTCAAATAAGTGATATATTTACAATGTTAGTAGTATCTATTCCTTTGGTTATTATATCAGTATTTTTAGTAGCATCTAGTATCAAGGTAGAAAATTGAGATTTTTAATTATAATAGTTATGATTTTGTCTCTCCTTAATGGTGCTAATATTAATCATCAAATCAAATCATCAAATCAAAAATTAAATATTATCAAAAAAGATAAAAATAAAACAAGTGCAAAACTCTCTGAAGTAGTAAATAGTATCAAAAAAGCAAATAAAGATAAAGCAATTTTTGATATAAAAATAGATAGATTAGCACGAGAAAAAAAGCAAAACAGAGTATTATACAAAAAATCAAAAGTAAAACTAAATAGATATAATAAACTCTACCGTGATACAGATAGAGAGATAAAAAAAAGAAGATTAGAATTTTTATCTCTATTATCCAATCAATTTGGTGTGGTATTTGCTATGGAACAGCTTGATAAAAATTCTCAAAAATCAGTGATTTATAGAGAGATATATAAATATTATAAAGCAGAGAATATCAAAGAGATAGAGGATTTGAAATCTCAAATAAATAAATGGAAAAATAAAAAATGGGAAATAGTAAAAAAAAGAAAAGATATTCAACATACAATGAGAAGTATAGAAAATAAGAAAAAAGAGTATAGAGAGGCAAAAATAAATAAGACAAAACTGCTTAAAAAGTTGGCTATTGATGAAGCAATTTATAGAAAAAAATTAGAGAGAATTATAGATAAACAAAGCTCACTTCGTACAACATTAGCAAACCTTAATATTTTACACAAAAAGAGTGTAGTAAATGCAAGAGCAGAAGAGCTAAGAAGAAAAAAAAGAATTCGTTCAAAAAACAGAAATCATAAAACAAATACAAAATTATCATATTATAAAAATAATGTAACAAAATATAGAGGTAGCAAAACAATATCACCTATAAATAATGCAAGAGTAATCAAAAGATTTGGAACATATACAGACCCCATATATAAAATTAAGATTTTTAATGACTCTATTACTCTCAAAGCCCCAAGAAGAGGTTCTATTGTCAAAAGTGTACTAGATGGGAAAGTAGTATATTCAGGTAAAAGTAGTATGCTAGGTAATGTGGTAGTAGTATCTCATAAAAATAAAGTACATACAATATATGCAGGATTAGCAAATATTATACCATCTATAAGAGTAGGTAAATATATCAAAAAAGGTGCAACACTAGGTACGGTTACAAGTAAATTAATATTTCAGGCCACCAAAAATTCAAAACATATTAATCCTATGAGGTTGATAAGGTTGTAAGTAAATATAATTTATTTTCTTAAATTTTCTATCTCTTTGATTGATAAATCTGTAATTATTGATATAGTTTGATTATCTAAGCCTTGTAAGATTGAAAGTTTAGCTACATTTATCGCTTTTTTTACTCCACCTTTCTCTTCTCCTATTTTTTCTCCCTCTGCTAATCTCTCTGCCTTTGCCATCTCTTTTGCATAATCCATCACATTTTTGTAATCCAATCTTGCCTTTAAATCTTGTTGATATTAAAACTGTTTATCTTTATCTAATGCCAAAAATTCTGCTACATTAAATGCTTGATTTTTTTTGCTATCTTTACAATATATATCAAATATTGCTTTTCTATCGCTAATATGGACTCCTAATTTCTCTAGGTTTTTATACTCCACTTCAACTATTGGATATTTAAGTTCTAATATATCATTTAAAAAACTTATTAACAACTCTTTGTTCTCTTCTGTTCCAAATATCCATTTAAACCCAAAATCTGTAAATGGGTCTATATATTTCTCTTTTATACTCATACACATTTTTAAATTCCTTTAGAAGATTATAGATTCATAATGATTTATCTACAAACCCCTCTATCATAATTACCTACACGACGGATAACATCTCTTTGTGAAGCTTCTAGTTTTTGACCACTAATCTCACTCTCTATAACTCTTTGGATTAGATTATCTAGCTTTGTTACTTGATAACATCTAATTTTGGGTTCTTTATGGCTATTTCCTACTCCTGAATCATTACTCAAAAAGATATATTTAGCATCTGTAAGATATGCAAGATGTCTCATAATAAATTCTGTTTTATCATCTACACCACTTCCACTAATAGGATAAATTCTAACTCCCTTAGCTCTTGCTTTTGTTATAACTCTTTTAATATCTTTTATATTTTGTTGGTGTGGAGGTGCATCTGCTAATAAAAACATTATCTTAATACTATCTCTTTGCCATAAATTATTAAGTCCTTTAAATAATCCTTTCTCCATAGCCTCTGGATAATCACCACCACCACTAGCAGTTTGTTTTTTAAGATTAGCTACTACTCGTTGGATATTATCATCAAAATCAAAATTTCTAATAAGATAATCATCACCTTTATCACGATATAGAGTAATAGCTACTCTTATATCTATTTTGGGATAATCTCTATTTATATTTTCTATAATATCTAAAAGCTCTTTTGAGATATATTGCATCTCATCACCCATACTTCCTGTGGCATCTATTACAAATGATAAATCTAATTTTTGAGATGATATATTTTGAGGTCTTAATTTTGAATATTGATTTAGGTTTATTGATAGATAGTTTTTATCTTTTCTATCTTTGATATATTTTTTAAAATATTTTAAATTTAATTTATCATCAATATCACCTGCTGTTAATACACCTGCTTCTACTTTTATTTTACTTTTATATGAAGTTGAACCACTAGAAGATATTACAGGTCCACTAACAGCACCTACTACTGATGGAGATACAATATCACCACCAATAGGTTCATCTAATATAGGTGCAGGTAATATATCTCCACCTCTACCAACCTCCTTGTTTTTTAGAACTAGTGAGGGGGTTATATCTTTTGAAGTTGTAGTTTTCATACAACCACTAAAGATTGACAAGATTAAAACCGTTATAATAACTATATATTTCATAACTATCCTTTAATTTAGTAAATTATGAAATTATAGCATATTAGTACTTGTTAATAATAACCTTAGCATACATACCAGGGAATATATTGGCATCTTTTTTATCAAATGATATTCGCATTTTAATCTTATGAGTCATTGGGTTAGCATCAGGTATTATAGCTTTTACTTTTCCTTTTGTTTCATAATTTAAAGATGGAATAAGTACTTTTACTTTATCATTTTCTCGTACATATTTTAAAATACTTTCAGATATAGATACATCTATCTCTAAATCTTCAGTATCTACCATCATAATAGCCATCATACCAGGCATTACCATATCACCAACTTTGATATTTTTTCGTACAATTACACCATCTGATGGTGCTTTCATTTTGATATAATTATAGATTGTTGCCATCTGTTTTGCTTTAATTGCCATCTGTTTAACAGCAACTCTAGCAGTCTCAAGCATAGTTGTAGCATTATCAGCCATCATCTCTATATCATCTAGTTCTGTTTTGGGTACAATATTCTTTTTGTTTTGTAACCTCTCTTTTCTTCTTTGGAGAATTCTAATTCTTTTTTGCCAAAATGCAACTATTACCTGAGTCTGTTCAAGAGCTAAATCAGCTTGAGATTTCATTATGTCAAATTCAGCAGATTCCATTTCAAACAAATCATCTTCTCTTTTAACTTTATCACCTAATTTTACAAATACCTTTTTGATATATCCCATATATCTACTACCTATCATCTTTTGACCATTTGATACAACTGTACCAGTAAGTGTGATTTTTGATGCTAGTAAATTAGGTGTTACAAAAAGGAACATTATAAAAATAATTATTTTTTTCAAAGAAATATCCTTTTAAGAGTATTATTAATAGCCAAACACTACCACTTTCTCAACTGTACATGACATGCCATACACTGTTTTGTAATCTTAGTATAAGCTTGAATTGCTTGTGTTGGGTCACCAGCTTTAAATCTTTGTAATAGAGTTTGAATTTTTCTATTTATATTCTTTTTTATTTTGTTTGTAATTTGTACTTTATTATTTACATATCGTGTCATTACATCTTCTTCTTCTAGCTCTTCTAGTGGTGGTTCTACTCTATTTATAGTACCAGATAGGCTTGTAGCACCTACTTCTATCATATCAAAGTTATTATAGTAAAATCCATTTTGAATATCTTGCATAGCTGTTGCCATAATCTGCATATCTTTAATTCTACTCTCTTTGGTATATGTACCTGCTGATAATATAACACTTGACATAAGTGCTACTAAAATTGTTTTATTTGCCATAAGTAAATCTCCTAATTATATTTTAGATGTTACAATTGTATCAAAATTATAATTAATAAATCAAAACTCTTTATCTTATTTATTTTTATTCATAATAAAAATTTATTATTTAAGTTTTTATTTACTCAATTATGGATATAATTTTTTATGCAGTTTATGCAAAATAAATTATATGGTCCTTGGGAGGAATTTAGAATGAAAAAAATAGTAATGGCAAGTGCAATAACAATAGCTACAATGAGTACAACTTTAAATGCAGAGTTTAGTTTTGGTGATATGTTTAGAGATATGAAAGATGCTACAACATCTATGAGTCATGATATGAGAGATAGTGTTGATTTAATGAAAGATGGTGCAGTTGAAACTGGTAGAAGTGCAGAGAGAACAGTAACTAATGTGAGTAAAGATGCTAAAGATAGTACTGTTAAAGTTTCTGATGACCTTAAATCTAGTGAAATTGCTACAGCAAATAGTGGTGAGCGTTCAGTAACTAATGTAAGTAAAGATGTAAGAGATTCTACAGTAGAA
Organism: Campylobacteraceae bacterium; assembly: GCA_027065045.1. Taxonomy (GTDB): domain Bacteria; phylum Campylobacterota; class Campylobacteria; order Campylobacterales; family Sulfurovaceae; genus FS08-3. The sequence goes on from JAMOOX010000031.1 coordinate 9,775, forward strand.
CTTGCAGAAGATACAAAAGATTCTATTACAAATACTTCAAGAGATATGAAAGATAGCTCAACAATGGCTACAAAAGATATGAAAGATAGTACAGTAGCTATATCTAATGATGTAAGTGATACAACTAAAACAGTATCTAATAACATCAATGATTCTACAAAAACAATCTCAAATGATACAAATGATGCAACTAAAAATGTATCTAATAACATCAATGATTCAACAAAAACAATCTCAAATGATACAGCAGATGCAACTAAAACAGTATCTAATAATGTAAATGATTCTACAAAAACAATCTCAAATGATACAAGTGATGCTACAAAAACAGTATCTACTAATGCTAATGATTCTACAAAAGCAATATCTCACGATAGTGCAGATGCAACAAAAACAGTATCAAGTGATACAAAAGAAACAAAAAAATAATTTTGTTATAGCCTCCATCTTTTTTGATGGGGTTATTTTAAATTTTATAGGAGAAATAGATGCAAAAAAGAGGATTAATAAGCTCTTCAAGAGCTATATTACTAACACTATCACTAACAATGGGATTGAGTGCTTCAGAACTAAATAGTTCAATAACACAAATTAAATTACCAACAGTTCCTACACCAATTAAGGCTATTAAAGTTATTACTATTGGTACTACTCCTATAAAAGAGAATAAATCTTATTTTGAGAGAAATAGACTTATTGTAAAAAAGGGTATACCTCCTGTTGTAGAGAAAAAAGTTGAAAAAAGTATAATGGATGATAAAGTTGGTGGTATTATCAATAAAAGAGTAAGTGCCTATATGCAAGGTGATTTGATTGATATTGCAAGTGTAAAAGAGAAACTTATAAAAGCTGGATTTAAGATTTTGGCTACATATAAAATAGATAAAAAAGGTTTGATTACATCAATTATATTTACAAATGATGCCCTTACAAAACAAGGAGATAAAACTAATAGAGGTTTTGCTACTTCACTTAGAGTATTAGTAGATAAAAAGAATAAGCAAATATCTATTACAAACCCATTATATATCTCAAAAGCATTTATGCAAGATGATTTCAAAGTAGATGCTTCAAAACAAGCCATTATAGCACTAAGAGGAGCATTTAGTAATCTAAAAGACTCTGTTGAAGTATTGAAATATCATCTTTTACCAAAGTATCATTTTATGACAGCTATGCCATTTTTTAAAGATATGATAGAGATAGCAAGTGCAAAAACAACTAACGAACTTTTAGAGAGAGTAAAAAATGCAAAAAGAAGCAAAAAGAATGTTTTATTTACACATAAAATCTCAAAAGATAGATATTTAATTGGTGTAAAACTACATAGAAGAACAACTAAATTTGTAAAAAAAATAGGATATAAAAATGCAGGATTATTACCATATCCAATCTTAATTGAAGATGGAAAAGCTAAAATATTAAATCCAAAATATTATATAGCACTTATGTATCCAAAGCTTACAATGTCTCAATTTATGACAATTGCTTCAATCCCAGATGCAATAGAGAAAGATTGTAAAAGAAGGTTTAAATAGTTTAACAAAAATCAGTTATAATGTTACTAATATTTATAAGGATAAAAATTTGAAAAAATTAGTAGCATATATAACCACAGGTTATCCAAGTTTAGATTTTACAGTAGATATGGCTCTCTCATTAGCTGATAATGGAGTAGATACTTTAGAGTTGGGTATCCCATTTTCAGACCCAGTAGCAGATGGTCCAGTTATTGAAAAAGCAAACCTTTATTCACTTCAAAATGGTTTCAAACTAGAGCATCTTTTTAAAGCCTCCAATAAAATAGCACCACATATTGATACTCTATGGATGGGATACTTTAACCCTTTTTATCATAGAGGAGTGAAGTATTTTATAGATAGAGCCAAAGAGGCAGGAGTCAATGGATTTATTATCCCTGATTTACCTTATGAAGAGGCAAAAATATATCAACCACTAATTAAATCAAATAATCTATCACTAATAGACTTTATCGCCCCAACTGATACAAAAGAGCGAATAGAGATGATTACAAAAGATGCTCAAAAATTTATCTATCTTGTAGCCTATGCAGGAATTACAGGGGCAGGACAGAGCGAAGATTTACAAGATACAATATCTCTAATTAAAGAGAGTAGCCAAACAGATATTTTTGTAGGTTTTGGAGTAGATGAAAATACAGCCAAAGATAAAGCAAAAGGGGTAGATGGTGTAATAGTTGGTTCTGCTTTTGTCAAGATTTTATTAGATGAACATTTAAGCAATATTCAAAAAATAGATAAAATTAGCTCACTTGCCAAAGAGATTAAAAATAAGATTAATGAGTAGGATATGACTTTTAGTAGTAAAAATCTTCAAAAAATAGAACAACTCAAAAAAAAATATCCAAAAGTTGAAGCCCTAACTCTGCCTCTTCTTTGGATAGTTCAATACCAAGAGGGTTATATCTCTCTTGATGCCATAAAAGAGGTAGCTAAATATTGTAATAAATCAGCTATGGAAGTTTATAGTGTAGCCTCATTTTATACAATGTTTAATCTTCAACCAGTTGGAAAGTATCATATTCAAGTCTGTAAGACTCTATCTTGTAAATTGTGTGGGCAAGAGGATATTTTCTCTTCACTCAAAAATATATTAGATATTAATACCAATCAAACAACAGATGATAACTTATTTACATTATCACAAGTGGAGTGTTTGGGTTCTTGTGGGACTTCTCCTGTGATGGAGATAAATGATAAATATTATGAGAATTTAACACCTCAAAAAGTAGAAGATATTATAAATGATTTATCAAAAAAATCGTAGGGTGGGTGAAACACACCAATTAGTTAAAAAAGAAGTTAAAAGATGATAAAAGAAGTTAAAATTGTAAGTAAAAACTTTGATATACCAAACTCTCATAATATTGAAGTGGCTCTAAAAAATGGAAGATATAGCTCAATAGATAAATTATGGAGTTATAACAATCAAGATATTATAGATATAGTCAAAGATAGTGGTTTGAGAGGTAAAGGTGGTGGTGGTGCTAGTGCTGGTGATAAATGGGCATTAATGCCACTTGATGGAGATAAACCAAACTATTTAGTAATTAATTGTGATGAGAGCGAACCTGGGACTTTTAAAGATAGAGAGATAATATCCAAAGACCCACATCTATTGATTGAGGGGATAATTTATAGTGCTTATGCTATTAATTCACATCAAGCATATATATATATTAGAGGCGAGTATAAAGAGTTTCAAGATATATTACAGAGTGCCATAGATGAGGCATACTCCAAAAACTTTTTGGGAGAGAATATATTTAATAGGGGTTATAATCTTGATATTACAATCCATAGAGGAGCAGGGGCTTATATATGTGGAGAGAAATCGGCTTTACTTGAATCATTAGAGGGCAAAAGAGGACACCCACGACTTAAACCACATCAAAAAGAACCAGAGTGGTATTTTGATAATCCAACTCTAGTAAACAATGTAGAGACTATCGCATCAGTACCATTTATTATAAATAATGGAGCAGAGGCTTATAAATCTTATGGTACAGAGTTATCTAGTGGGACACTTCTTTTTGCTTTGAGTGGGCATATCAAAAATAGAGGAGTTTATGAAGCAGAGTTTGGGACTTCTATGATGGATTATATTAATCATTATGGAGGGGGTATTAGAGATAATAAAAAACTAAAAGCCGTAATCCCTGGTGGGGCATCTACTACCATACTAACAGCTAAAGAGGTAGAAAATATCACTTTAGATTATGAATCTCTTCGTGCTATTGGAAGTAGCTTAGGCACTGGTGGTATGATTATAATAGATGAAGATACCAATATGGTAGAGGCTCTTAAAAATTTAGTGGAGTTTTATCATCATGAATCTTGTGGACAGTGTACTCCTTGTAGAGAAGGGAGTAGTTGGGTAGATACTATTATGAAATCTATTTTAGATGGTGTAGCTAATAATAGAGATATTGATAAGATTTTAGAAATTGCTAATACTATGAATGGTAAAACAGTATGTGTATTTGCCCCTGCTTTAGCAGATGTTATTAGAGGATTTATTTTAAAATTTAGAGATGAGTTTGAGGGTTATATTAAGGTTGATTAATTTGGTAGGGTGTTGTCAGGGGACAACACCCTACTATAATCTATTTAGAACTATTACTCTCTTCTACTACTTTTTTAGGTAATAATCCTGTAATTACACGAGCCAATGCACTCTCAGGTACCATTCCTGCTTGCATAGTTTGAACTTCACCTTTTTGATTAAGTATAATTAAATATGGTATTGCTCCGCTCCAACCAGACCGTGCTGAAATATGCTCTAACAATAATCCTGCATCTTCTTGTGCTATTGTGATATAATTAATACCTTTTTTCTTAACAAAACCAGAAAGTTGTTTTCTGTTTAGTCCTTGTACTTCAATTGCTACAACTGTCATATCTTTTTTAAACTTCTCTTGAAGTGAGATATAGTGAGGAATTGATTTTTTACAAGGTGGACATCTATGCCCAAAAAACTCTAATAGTATAACCTTATCTTTTATATTATCAAATTCCAAACCATTTGCCAACTCTTTTACATTATAGACTTTACCATTAACATCTGTAATACTAAAAGTCTGTATTTTCTTTGTTTCTAATGCAAAGGCATTTATACTAAGTAGTACAATTGTAACTACAATACCAATAATTTTGTTCATTCAAGCTCCTTAAAATATATTATTTAGATTATACACTATAATAGTTAATCTCTATTTGAGTTTCTACTTCTATTTCTGTTTCTGTTACCATCTCGGTTTCCACCACCGTTTCTATTTCCACCACCATTTCCATTACGGCTTCTATTACGGTTACCACCTCTTCCTCTTCTATTTCTTCCACCACCACTACTTGGTCTCTCATTTGCTTTTCTTTTGATAAGCTCTTCTATCTCTCTTAGATTCATACCAATTACATTTTTACCCATAACTTGGTTTTGAGCTTGTAGAAGTGAAAGTAATTTATAAGCAATAGTAGTCATATCCATACTAGATGTAAGTTTTTTAACTATCTCATGAGAAGATTCAAGCTCTTTTGCATTTAAAATTTGTTCTACTAATTGACTCTGTTGAGAATCTACTAAATCATCTTTTGTTGGTATCTCTTTTGTAATTATTTTAGCACCAATATCTTTTTCAATTTTTTGTAATGCTCTAAGTTCATTTGGAGTAATCAAAGTAATAGCTTCACCTAGGTTTCCAGCTCTTCCTGTTCGTCCAATTCTATGAACATAACTCTCACTATCAAAAGGTATATGGTAGTTAAATACATGGGATACATCATTTACATCAAGTCCTCTTGCTGCTACATCTGTAGCTACAAATATATCAACTTGACCCTGTTTAAATGCTCTAATTACTACCTCTCTTTGTCTCTGTTCCATATCTCCATGGAGACCTTTTGCCTTAAATCCTGATGCTACAAGATGCGTTACTAATCTATCAACTTCTCTTTTCATTCTACAAAATACAATAACTTTTGTAGGATTTTTATAATCAATTAATCTTATAAGTGCATCATCTCTCTCACTCTCTGCCATTACATAATAGTTTTGAGAGATATTTTTATTAGTGCTATCTTTTTTTGTGATTGTAATAGTTATTGGGTTATCTAAAATCTCTTGTGCAAGTCTTTTAATTGCATTTGGCATTGTTGCAGAAAACATCAAAGTCTGCTTTTTTTCTTTAAAAAATGTAAAGATATTTTTGATTTCATCTAAGAAACCCATATCCAACATCTCATCAGCTTCATCAAGAATTACAAATTTTGGAGATATTTTAATTTTACCACTTTTTAATAAATCTTGTAATCTTCCTGGTGTTGCTACAATAATATTTGCTCTATTAATTCTCTCTATCTGCTTACCATAAGGAGTACCACCATAAACAGTAGCTGTTTTAATATTTGATAGTTTTCCAAATTTATATAATTCATCACTTACTTGCATTGCAAGTTCTCTTGTAGGTACAATTACAAGTGCTTCAATATCACCACCTGCTTTCATCATATTTAACACAGGCAAACCAAACGCAGCAGTTTTACCTGTACCAGTATGTGCTTGTGCTATTACATCTTTTCCTTCTAAAATATGAGGTATTGCATCTTCTTGGATTGGACTTGGTTCTTTAAACCCAGCTTCATTTATCGCTTCTTGTATAGTTGATTTAAAATTAAAATCAGTAAATTTCATATATTCTCTTTTTTATAAATTTTCGTTATTATATCTAAAAAGTATATAGAAGTATATTAGTAATTATAAATTATACTATTTTTAATTATAAGTATAGTTTAAAAATCTACTCATTTTTATCAATATCTATACACTATTATCTCTTTATTTAAATATTTTTTTCTCTCTTCTAATCCACCAAAGCACAAATAATACAATAAATATAAGAGGCAAACCAACTTGTACAATAGCCCCCAAATTTACAACTTTATTAAGTATATTATGGTGCATATCATTATCAATCGTTACTCCTGTATATTTTGCAATATGGCTCATTGTACTAATAGCTAGATTACCTTTAGGAATATCAATATGACAACTCATACATACACCTTCTCTATCAAGTTTGGCTCGTTGCTCTGCATTTAGTGGTGCTGAAAGTTTCCAATGGTGTCCTACTGTTTGTAGTTGTGTTCCATTTTCATCTATAAATTTAGAGTAGTCATTGATTAGATTTGGAATTGCATTTATTTGAGTAATATATTGCTTTGGTAGGATTTGACCATCTGCACTCATAATTTCTGCTATTGCATCTTTGCTTGGTGATGCTGTAGTTGTAGCTCCTGTTATCCCATAACCCAAAGCTTTTTTAGTAGCATGACAATCTTCACAAGTTCGGCTCTCTTTGCTGATTGTATGGGGTTGGATAGGTGCCATATCAATTGCATTTTGCCCCTCTTCTCCTGCTCCTTCTACATTCTTAATTTTATATATATGATTTTTAAGTAGTGCTTTTCCATCTTTGCCAATTACTGTAATTGTGGTTTGACATCCTGGGATTGTTGGGCT
>JAMOOX010000032.1 GCA_027065045.1 Campylobacteraceae bacterium
TTTTATATCTATTTTCCCATTTGGGGTTAGTGGAAACTTCTCTAACTCTATTATAAAACTTGGTATCATATGATTTGGTAGTCTTTTTTGAAGATAGCTTTTTAACTCATACTCATTACCTATAATATAAGCTATAATCTGCTCATCTCTAACTGTTACTATAGCCTCTATGATAGATGAGTGGTCTAAAATAGTGTTCTCTATTTCGCCTAACTCGACTCTATAACCTCTTATTTTAATTTGGTTATCAACTCGTCCTAGATACTCTATATTCCCCTCTATATCAAATCTACCAATATCTCCTGTTCTATAGATTCGTCCAAGTTTTGGATGTTGGATAAACTTCTCTTTGGTTAAATTATCTTGATTTAAATAACCTCGTGTTACTCCCACTCCTCCTGTACAAATCTCTCCTATAGCTCCAAGTGGTATCTGCTCTAAATTATCATTTAAAATATAATTTGAGATATTTGCAATAGTTTGTCCAATAGGGATAGATTTATAATCTTTGTTGCTATCTACTTTATGAAATGCACTACATATAGACACCTCTGTAGGTCCATAGGCATTTATATAGTTGCATTTTTTGGCGTACTTTATAGCATCTTTGGTTATTGCCTTCTCTCCTGCTGTTATAATGGTTTTAAAGTTCTCTAGCTCTTCTATATTTGCTAAAAATGTAGGGTTTAAAACTGCCGTATTAACGCTATATTTTTTACAAATTGCTACAAAGTTATCTAAAAGTTCATCCCTATTTACAATAATATAAGAAGCACCAGCCAATAGAGTTAAAAAGGTTTCATAAACAGAAGCATCAAAACTAAATGAGGCAAATTGAATAATATTATCTTTTGGTTCTATATTAAAGCTCTCTATCTGATATAAAATCATATTGATAAAACTTCTATGCTCTACCATTACCCCTTTTGGTTTTCCTGTTGTTCCTGATGTGTATATTAGATATGCTAAATCTTGGCTATCTCTTTTCATATCTAAATTATCTATATTGCTGTTTTTTATCTTATCAACAGAAACCACTTCAATATCTAAATCTATTTTATCAAAATTGGCTCTATCTGTTAATACTATTTTAGCTTTTGAGTCTTTTAACATATACTCTACTCTATCTTTTGGGTAACTGCTATCTATTGGGAGATATGCACCACCTGATTTTAGAACAGCTAGTAGTGAGATTATCATCAATTCACTTTTTTCAAGAATAATAGGGATGATAGTATCAGGCTCTATATAGCAACTCTCTCTTAAATATGCTCTTAATTGATTTGCTCTACTATTTAATTCTCTATAGGTTAACTCTATATCTTTATATACAACAGCTATATTGTTAGGTGTTTTTTCAACTTGCTCTTCAAATAATTCTATAATAGTTTTATTGGTTGGGTAGTCTCTTTTTGTACTATTGAAACTCTCTAAAAGATTCTGCTCTTTGGTTGATATAAACTCTAATCTATTTAATGGCTTATCTAACTCTATGGAGTCTATCAGAGTCTCTAAATTTTCAAAAATTCGTTTAATAGTTGAAGATTTAAATAGATTGGTATTGTACTCTATAAGTAACTCCACTTTCCTTTCCAACTCTACAAAGTTAAATGTTATATCAAATTTTGAAATTTTACTCTCTACTGCTCTATCTTTTGCTTTTAAATTGGCAAAATTTAGTTCAGTTGTCTCATTGTTTTGCAGAATAACCATTATATTAAAGATTGGATTTTGTGTTAAGTCTCTATCTAAATCAAGCTCATCTACTAGTTTATCAAATGGGTAACTTTGATGTTCAAAAGCATTTAGTGTATTCTCTTTTATCTCTAATAGTGTCTCTTTAAATGTACTATTTTGATTTAGCCTATTTCTTAGAGCCAAGCTATTAATATAAAAACCTATCTGATTAAAAAGAGCTTCATGGTTTCTATTGGCTACTGGTGTTCCTAAAACAATATCATTTTGATTTGAGTATTTTGATATTAGGATATTTATGATAGTCAAGATAGTTATAAAAAGTGTACTATCTTTTGCTAGAGTGTTTAATTTTTTAGTTCTATCTTTGCTAAAATTAAATCGTAAACTATTACCCTCAAATGTTTGTGTTGCTCTTCTTGGGTTATCTAGTGGAAACTCTAGTGGAGTTATATTTTTTAATAGATTATGCCAATAGTTTTGGTTCTCTTTTAGATACTTTTTATCTTTTAAGAGAGTGTTTTGCCAATGGGTGTAATCTTTATACTGTATGGCTAGTGGTTCTAATATTATCTCTTTTTGATTTATTAAACTTGTATATATTTGAGATAGCTCTTTTGTAATAATCCCTATTGACCATCCATCACTTATTATATGGTGCATATTTACAAACATAATATTTTTATTGATAATTTTAATATAGATTAAAGAGTCATTTTCCAAATCAAATATCTTATTTGATTCTGTTTCAAGATAGTTATCTATTTGACTATCTTCTATATCAATAGTCTCAAAGTCTAATTTATAGTTTTGATGAGCTATCTGTCTAACTTCACTATCTATCTCTTTAAAGTTTGTTCTTAGTATCTCATGTCTATCTATTAATATCTTTAGAGATTTTTTCAGTATCTCTCTGTTTAAACTCTTTTCAAACTCAATAGTTCCTGACATATTATATACATTTGAACCACCTTGCATCTTATCTAAAACCCAAAGTCTTCTTTGAGAATTTGAAACCTCATAACTGCTCTGCTTCTCTATTGGTTCTATATCCAAATAGACCACTTTGGTTTTTGACTCTATTAGTTTTGATAATCCCTCTATGGTAGGATAGATAAATAGCTCTTTTAGTTTTATCTCTATATTTAAACTTTTTGATATTTTTGCAATTGTTGAAATAGCATTTAGGCTATGTCCTCCTATCTCAAAGAAGTTATCATCTATACTCACCTTTCCTACTTTGAGAATTTCACTAAATATATTCGCTATCTCTTTTTGCACTTTAGTTTTTGGTTCTATATAAAATTTTTTGCTCTCTATCTCTGTTGGTTTAGGTAGTGCTTTTTTATCTATTTTTCCATTTGGTGTAAGTGGGAACTTCTCTAACTCTATAATTAAGCTTGGTATCATATAGTTTGGTAACTTCTCTTGAAGATAAGATTTTAACTCTCTCTCTTTGCCCACAATATAGGCTATTAAATTTTGACTGTTGGCTACTACTACAGACTCTTTTATAGAT
>JAMOOX010000033.1 GCA_027065045.1 Campylobacteraceae bacterium
TATCTTTCATTCCTTGGAGTTTTGGTACATTATATGGGTCTTCTATTGTTAAATCTACTATCTCTTTACCTAACTCTAGTGTGGAGTTTAAAAAGCTTAGTAGTATATCTTTGGAGTTTTCACTTCCAAATACTTTTTTAAAGGCATAATCAGTTTTCATATCTAAGAATCTCATATTTTTCTCCTAATTTTATTTTGATTATAGCATAAAATGTAGTATTATTGCTATTATGCTTAGGGGTATCTGATGTCTCATTTTTAATACTTGATGTTTTTTGGATTAAAGTATAGCTTTTTAGGTTGAAGGGTTTCTTAAATCCTCTCTATAAATCTTTTGGATATAATATCATAAATATAGTTATAATATTAAACTAAGCAAAGTTTTTAAATAAATATTGTAGTATTACAAATATTGATAACAATTATCGTTATTAGAAATATAAAAAAGGCGAAGAATGAATAATAATATTACAGTTGCATTAGCAGGACAACCTAATGTTGGTAAAAGTTCACTTATTAATGTTATATCAAATGCAAAATTAAAAGTTGGAAACTTTTCAGGTGTTACGGTAGATAAAAGTGAAATTAATTTTAAAATATGTGATGATATAGGGTGTATAGATTATGATATTACAGTTGTAGATTTACCTGGTGCTTACTCATTAAATGAATATACCATAGAAGAGAAAGTTACCAAAAGCTTTTTGTTAAATGATGATTATGATTTGATTATTAATGTATTAGATTCTACAAATTTACAGAGAAACCTACTATTTACCACCCAACTACTTGAAATGGGGCAGAAAGTAATAGTAGTGCTTAATATGAATGATGAAGCTACCAAAGAGGGGATTATTATAGATGAGAAACAACTCTCTAATATTCTAGGAGTACCATGTATCAAAACAAGTGCATCTACAAAAGAGGGTATAGAAGAATTAAAGAAATCTATTGTAGAGGTATATAATAAAAAAGAATCAACAGCAAAAATAGTTTATAGCGACCCAATAGAAGAGGAGATTAATAAACTAAAAAGATTTTTCAAAGATAGAGGATTTAAATCAAAAATACCATATAGACAATTAGCAGTACAACTACTTCAAGATGATAAAGATACATATAAATTAATACATGACGAACCAATAGCCGTAGAGTTAATCCCACTAATAAGAAGAGCAAAAGAGCATATATATATCCACTCAAATAGCAAAAACCTAAAAGAGATTTTTGAAGATGAACACTTTGCTTTTGCCAAAGGTGCAAAGATGGAGGTTATATCTACCAAAAATATGAGAGCCAAAAATCTAACACAAAAAATAGATAACCTACTTATCAATAAATTTGTAGGTATCCCAATATTTCTATTTTTTATGTGGACTCTATTTCAACTTACATTTGAAATAGGTGCTATCCCTATGGAGTATATAGATAAGTTCTTTACATATCTAGGAGATGAAGCCAAGATTATATTTGGAGATGGTGGATTTGGTTCATTAGTATCTGATGGTATGATAGCAGGGGTTGGTTCGGTTATTATGTTTCTACCCAATATTTTAATACTATTTTTGGGTATCGCTCTACTAGAAACTACTGGTTATATGAGTAGAGTAGCATTTTTGCTAGATGGATTTTTTCATAAATTTGGACTTCATGGCAAAAGCTTTATCCCCTTAGTTACAGGATTTGGTTGTAGCGTCCCTGCATATATGGCGGCTAGGACTCTTAAAAACCACAAAGATAGACTACTTACTCTATTTATTATAGGATTTATGAGTTGTGGGGCAAGATTGCCAATATATGTACTCTTTACAGGTGCATTTTTTCCACAAGAAGATGCAGGTAATATCCTATTTTTAATATATATTAGTGGAGCATTATTAGGTCTAATAAGTGCTAAGGTATTAAATATATTTGTATTCAAAGGTGGAGATGAACCATTTGTTATGGAGATGCCCAAATATAGATTACCATCATTCAAACTTATTTGGCATACAGTATATTCACAAGCCAAATCATATCTCAAAAAAGCAGGTACATTTATATTAGGTGCTTCAATATTAATATGGTTTGCAAGTAATTATCCTAAAAATGAAGAACTAACCAAAAGCTATGATGTTAAAATATCACAAGAATCAAATGAGACTATCAAAAAACAGTTATCATATAACCTTGAATTAGAACTACTTGAAAATAGCTACTTAGGTAAAATAGGACATCTAAGTGAGCCAATATTTACCCCTCTTGGAATGGATTGGAAAATGGCAGTAGCCCTAGAAGCAGGATTAGCAGCCAAAGAGGTAGTAGTATCCACACTAGGAGTATTATATGCCATCGGTGGAGATGTAGATGAAGAAAACGGTGGATTAGTAGCACAAATTAGAGCCAACATCCCATTTGCTTCAGCCGTAGCATTTATAGTATTTGTAATGATATACCTACCATGTCTAGCAGCATCAATGGTATTTGTAAGAGAAGCAGGAGGGTGGAAATACCTAGGTTATCTATTTGTATTTACATCACTTACAGCATGGACTCTAAGCTTTATAGCATACCATATTACACTACTTATAACATAAAGGAATAAAATGAATATAACAGATTTAAAAATAGGCGATATAGCTAAAATAGTATCTATAAATACAGATAGTTCATTAAAACTGAGGTTACAATCTCTAGGGATACATAGAGGAGTAATCTTTGAAGTAAGAGAGTTCGCACTAGGCAAACAAAATGTAGAGATAGCTATAGATGATAATCTTATAGGATTGAGAAAATATGAGATGGAGAGTATAGAGGTAGAAAAAGAGGTTTAATCTATATTTTGTTTCATCAACCCTACGAAATATTTTTGTAGGTTTGGTGCTAACCAAACAATCAATGCCCTTGACAAAAGAAGATAATTTCGTTATTTATAATGTAAGTAAAATCAAAAAGCGAAAAGAATTTACAAATTTCACAAAGAAAAAGCGAAAAACACTTGACAAAAAGAAAAAGAACGGCTATAAT
>JAMOOX010000034.1 GCA_027065045.1 Campylobacteraceae bacterium
TTCAAAAGATCCTACTTCGCCATCTATTGTTGATTCTATTACAAGATAATGATCCTCATCTGTAGGGTCCATTGGTACCTTATTACCATCTTTATCTACAGTATAATCTCCATTATAAGCTGTAACTTTACCTAACATATCTGTATTTCTATTTATTTTATATATCAATGCTTGAATAATATTATCTTTATCTACAGTTTCATCTGTTCCATCACCATCTAAATCTATTTTTTCTCCAGCTGCAACTCTAATACTTACTTCATCATTTAATGTATAAGTTACCGCTTCTGCATAACCTTTAGTAGTTTCTTCACTTTGATCAAATGTAATACCAGCACTTTTTGTTTCAGGCAAAGTTGACACATCCCCCATAGTATCTTTATAGGTAATGATTAATTGTTCATCATCATCTGGATCTTCTTCAATAGTATCTATTTGTCTATTTGGATGTGCTTTATTCCAAGTAGCTATAATATCATCTCTATCTGCAACAATATCATCTACTATTTCACTTGGTGTTTTATGCCCATCACTACCATCAGCATTATCTACTTTTTCTCCTAAAAAATATACTTGAGAATTTGCTTCATCTTCTAATTTTAAAGTTTGTTTTTCAGAAACATTATCATCACTATTCCAAGTATCTTTATCTATTAGATTACTCTCGTACGGATAAACACCATCTTTTATATATCTATCTGCTTGTGGAACATATTTTTGTGATATATTCAATGAATGTACATTTGTATCAAATCGTACAGCTGTAACCCCTCCAATTTTCAATTCATATGGATCATCTCTTGAAACATCTATATCTATATATTTACTAATATCTCTTTCTAATGCATCTCTTCTATCAAGAAGATCATTTCTTTTATCTGGAGCTTCAACTATTTGTTTACTAAGATCTCCTATTTGATGTAAAGTATTATTGATCTTTTCTACACTATCATCAGCTTGATCTAATGTAGCTTTTTCTAAATCTTCAACATCACTATAAAGTGTTTTTAGATCATCTGTTAAAACTATTGCACTATTTTTGAAATCATTCTTATATACTTCATTATTTGGACTAGTTTTTAAATTTTCTATAGAAGCAAAATATCTATTTAAATCTGCAGACAATCCTGCATCATCTGTCTCACTAAAAATAGATTCTATATCAGATAACATATTATTTAATTCTGTATAAGATGATTCTTGACTTTGTTCATCAAGTAAATTACGATACATGTATAAATCAGTTACTCTTGAAACATCATCTACCATTACACCACGCCCTGCAGTTCTTGAATCTAAATGATCAAGCTCAGATATATTTACAACTCTTGTCTTATAACCTTTAGTATCTTTATTGGCTATATTATTCATTGTATTATCTATTTGAGCTTGAGTTGTACCCAAGCCTGTTTGAGCTGTATTTAACATATTTAACATAATTTTTCCTTAAGTATATTGTATTGTATCATTTCTTAAAATTAGTTTAAAAAGGAGAGAGATTTTCTATAATCTCACTGCCCCATGGTTTATCTAATGAATCTTGTTGATAACCTGCTTTATTATATAAAATCTTTAAATTTGCAAGCTGAGATGAATTTATAGTATTATCAGGTGAGATATCATAAGGTCGGATCAATCCACTTATCTGTATAAGCTGTTTTTGACCATTTATTAGCATCTGCTTGCTACCTTCTATAAAATAATTCCCATTTTGATAAGTTTGAGTAATAACAGCTGAAATTGTTGTAGTAAATGTTTCATCAGCAGTTGCTGAAACATCACCTTTAAAACTATTATTTGTATTTGCACTAAACCCAATACTTGTAAGACTATTTAGACGATTTGTAATTTTTGTTACTCTAGGTCCAGAATGTGGAGTACTTATTACACCTCCACCTATACCAGTTGTACTTGTTTTAGATGAATTTATAGTATCTTTTGAACTATTAGATAAACCTTCATCTACTATAATCTGAATTATATCTCCAATTTGAAGATCTTTTTTATCTGAAAACAAAGATGGTCCTCGTCTAGTATATAAAGATCCTTTTTTTCTTATAATTGTAGCTGTTTTTTTTGGAATTTGCAATCTTGGTTTTTCTTTTATATCTATTGTTTGATTATGTGTATTACAACCTACAAAGATAAATCCTACAGATATTATATAAAATAGTTTTATCATATTTTCTTCTCCACTATTGTAGATAGATCTATTGCTATCTTTATCCTATTTTTAGTATTTTTTATATATGCATTTACCCCATACCTTACCATAAGAGGCATTATATTTGTATTTTCATTGCATATTATTAATAACCTTTTATTTACTATTTTCATAGATATAATATTTTCTTTTCCAAGTAAATCTACAATAGAAATAGCCTCTTTGTATATAATCTTTTCATACTTAGTAGATATAGAACTCTTATATTTTACTTTTGTAATATTTAAATCTTTTTTTAAAGTTTTATTTTGATTTGCAAATTTATCACACATATGGTTGTAATAAAGATAAAACATAACCATAATAGCTATATATAATAAAGAGTTAATCAGTATCTTTTTATAACCTTTCTTTTGCACTATAACTATCATCTAATATCTCTTTTAGTTTACTTTAATACAAATGCTGTAAAGAAAATATTTTTTACACTATCTTTTTTTACTTCAGACTCTTCAGGTATATTATCATTTAAGATATTATTAATCTCCTCTAACATCTCTTGTTTTAACATAGCCTTCCCTCCAACTGTTAAAAGTTCTTCACTACTTCTAGCACTTACTTGAGCAATAACAGTATCTATTATTTGATCTTTATTTGCTTCTATTATTTGAGCTATTGTGGGCTCTATACTTTGTACTGAAAAAGATAACTTCATTAGATGTGGTCTACCCTTTGCATCTGTTACATTTAGTACCAATCCATCAATATTAGCTAAAAATTTTTGTGCATTTTCTTCCTCTTGCTTACTCTCTTTTTTTGTTTCAACTGCAGCT
>JAMOOX010000035.1 GCA_027065045.1 Campylobacteraceae bacterium
CCCATAGCACCATCAATTACTAATATCTCATTTTTAATTCTATTTTTTATCTCATTTTTTATATTCAAAATTTAAACCTTATATTACGATTGTGTTAATTATAACATAAAAATATTTTACTAATAATTTTAAAATTTAATTAAATTTATTGTATAATAATTTAAATCTGAAAAGGGATATTATGAAGACGATAAATATTAAATATAATTCTAGTAGTGATTTGGTTGAAGTTATAGAAAAAAATAGTATATTAAGCTATGATAATATTTTAGTGCAAGTTTTTGTAGCATATAATAATTATAAATATATAGAGTCTTTGGTAGATACTATAATTACTAATATTCCTCAAGCAAAAATATTGGGTACAACAAGTCATACAAATATTATAGATACTCAAATAGATAAAGATACTGTATTAGCTATATCTCTTTTTAATACTACAAAAGTTGAGACTTTTATAGAGTATAATAGTGAAGATAGTTATCAAATGGGGTTAAATTTAGGGACTCAATTTAAAGATTTTGATAATATGAAAGCTTTGATTTTGTTTGCTGATGGATTAAATACTAATGGTGAAGATTTTTTAGATGGATTAAGTAGTATTAATGATATTCCATTATCTGGGGGATTGGCATCTGATATTGAGAAATTTACTAAAACTTATGTCTTTACTGAAAATAGTATAACTGCAAATGGTGCTGTATCTGCTCTTCTTTATGGTGATGATTTAATTGTAAATTCTCTATACAACTTTGGTTGGGAGGCTCTTGGAAAAGAGTTGAGGGTAACAAAAAGTGTAAAAAATAGAGTGTATGAGATAGATAATATGCCTATTTTGGAAGTTTATAAAAAATATTTAGGTGTTAGAATAGAAAATTCATTACCTAAGGTAGGTATAGAATTTCCATTAATATTCAAAGAAAATGGAATATTGATTGGAAGAGCAGTTCTCAAAAAACATATTGATAACTCTCTATCATTTGCAGGAAATATCAAGGAGGGTAGTATAGTACAATTTGGATATGGGAATATTGAACATATTATTAAAACTAAATATGATAATATTCATACTATATTAGATTATCCTGTTGAGTCTATATTTATATACTCTTGTGTAGCAAGATTAAGACTATTTAAAGATAATATATCCAAAGATATTGAACCATATAATCAAATGGCATCAGTTAGTGGGTTTTTTACTTTTGGTGAGTTTTTTTATGATTTAGGCAAATCAATCTTATTTAATGAGACTAAAACTATACTATTTTTGAGTGAAAAAAATAAAAGTAATATTAAAATAGATATTAAAAAACCAAATATTGATAATATAACTACTACTATTGATGCCTTAGCACATCTTAATACTCAAACAGCTATTGAACTAAGAGAGCTAAACTATACTCTTGAAAAAAGAGTAGAAGAGGCAGTAAAAGAGATAAGATTAAAAGATAAAATGATACTACAACAATCCAAAATGGCACAGATGGGAGAGTTGCTTGATATGATTTCTCATCAATGGAAACAGCCTCTTACTGCTATCTCAACAAATAATGCAAATCTACTTCTAAGAAGTCAATTAGGGACTTTAAATAAAGATTATTTAGAAGATAGACTTAATGATGCCAATGAATATATAGGCTATTTAAGTGATACTATTAATGATTTCAAAGATTTTTTCCAAAGTGATAAGATGAAAACAGAAACTGATTTTTATATAATTATAAAAAATGTTAAAAAAATTATATATCAAAACCTATTATATAATAATATAGAATTAAAGATAAAATTTAAAGCAAAAGATATAGTTGGATTTTGTAGTTATGCTACCGAGATACAGCAGGTGATATTAAATATTATTACAAATGCACAAGATGCTATCAAGATAAATGGTATAAAAAAAGGGCTTATAGAGATAGATACGATAACTACAGATGAGTATTTTATTTTGACTATTGAAGATAATGGTGGTGGTATCAATTGTAAGATTAAAGATAAAATTTTCACTCCATACTTTACTACCAAAAAAGATTATGGTGGCACAGGAATAGGACTCCATATCTCTAATATGATTATAAAAAAAATAAATGGTAAAATAGAGTATCATAATATATCTGATGGTGTAAAATTTTATATATATATACCTAGATAGAAGTCTATTATTGACTTCTAAAACTTCTCTGCTAAATTTTTAGAATTGATTGCATCTTCTACATCTTTGATATTAAATTTTGTTGATAGGATACTATTCATATCATCAAATAGAGGTGCTACAAACTCCATTTTAGATTGTGTAATAGGATGGATTAGATATAATAAATATGCGTGAAGTTGAACTCGTGGACGATTTTTGCCTACTTTAAATCCATACATCTCATCACCTAAAATATGTCTGCCTATTGAGTTGAGATGAACTCTAATTTGATGAGTTCGTCCTGTATATAATTTGGCTGATATAAGTTCTAAATTATTTTTGCCCTCAATAAGTTTTTTAAAATAACTTTTTGCAGATTTACCATTACTATTAATCGCCATTTTTAGCCTATTTGTAGGACTTCTACTAATTGGTGCTTCTATTGTTGTATCATCTTTGAGAGGATAGTCAATTATTGCAAGATAATATCTTCCCATACTTTTATCTTGAAGTTGTTCGCTAAGGTTTTGATGGGCTTCATTTGTTTTGGCTACTACTAATGCTCCCGTCGTCTCTCTATCTATTCTATGGACTATTCCATGTCGCTCTTCTCCTGAGATTGTAGAGAGTGAGATACCTTTGTGAATTAACCAATCTACAAGAGTAGCCTCTTTTACACTAGGTGCTTTATGGACTACCAATCCTATTGGTTTATTTACAACCAAAATATGCTCATCTTCATATAAAATATCTACATCAAAATCAATATCAATAGGCTCTTCTTTGGTAGCTTCTATAAATTTATACTCAATTTTATCATTAATTTTTACTTTAAATGATGTTTTTTTAACTATCTTTGAATTTACCCAAACCAACCCATCTTTGATAAGTTTCTCTATTTGATTACGACTATGTGATAGCCCTAGTGTTAAAACTTTATCTAACCTACCATCTATCTTGGAAATAAAACTTTTCATAATATATACTTTTTAAGATATTATACTATTTCATAATAAGATTAGGATTATATTTAAAAGATATGTAGATAAATCTATAATCCTTTTTGAGTTCTCATATATATAAATAATAGTAGAGATAATATAGCTAAAAATAGTGGATAAATATACAAATATTCATAAGTTATTACCCTCTTGTTATCTATTTTTGTAACCTCTAGTTTATCTATCTGTTTATATACTTTTTCTAATGATTTACTATCTCTAGCACCAAAGAATTTACCACCACTAGCCTCTGCTAATGCTTTGAGATAAGGTGCATTATAATCTCTAGTTGTACCTATTCCAATAGTATATAGTTTCGCACCACCTACTTTGATAAGCTCTTTTACCTCTTCAAATGAAACCTTACTCATATTATCCATTCCATCTGTTAATACTATGATTATTTTTGATTTGGCTTTTGATTTTTCTAAGATAGAGTATCCTTGAATAATAGCATCATTAATAGCCGTTCTTCGCCCTGCTATTCCAACTCTTTGCATTTGTAAAATTGAGTTTAAAAACTTTTTTTCAAATGTCAAAGGTGATGCACAAAAGGCAACATCTCCAAAAGTAATAAGCCCTAATCTATCTTGAGTTCGTTTAGATATAAATTGTGATACTATCTCTTTTGTAACACTAAATTTATCTCTACCACGATTATTAACATCAAATCCTCTTTGATACATAGACTCACTACTATCTAAGACAAGGACTATATCTCTACCATCTTTTTTGCTATTTTTAAACTCCTCTTTAAGCACAGGAGAGGCTAAAGCAACAATCACTAATATTATCCCTAACCATTTTAAAATAATTAATAATCTATCTTGTTTGAAACTCTTGATAAAAAGTTTATTGATATGTGGGAAATATATTGAATCCACTTTTGCCCTACAAAATTTAGCACATAATACAAAAATAATCAACAGTAAGAATATTACTGGATATTGAAATTCAAAATTACTCATCTATTATCCTTTAATTTTATTATCTTTAAATTCTCATCATCAATACTATATAACATATCTTCAACCATTTTATTAGAGATTCTATATCCATTATTTATAGCTCTATCCAAAAATTCCCTAGCTTTAGATTTACTCAAAAAACCTTTTTTAATATTTAGATATACTACACCTAAAAGACCAATAACTTTAAGTCCCATACTTTTAGCTATTTTTCTACCCTTTTTTTCATCTATAATAATAGATAAATTCATCTCTTTCGCCAATGCAATAGCTTCTGATTCTCCAATATCAAGTATCATTTGTAAGGAATGAAATAGTTCATCTTCTTTTAGTTCAATTACTTTTATAAATGGTGGTAATAGTATTGGATATTTAAAACTTATCTCATCTAATACACTAGATGGTATATAGATTTTTTCAAATATATTTTCTAGGAGTTCTAATCTATCTAAATCAAAAAGAATAATTAATGCTGTACTATCTGATACAATCATAAAAAACTATCCAACTCTTCTATTTCATCTTGAAAGTTATAATCTATAATATCAATTCCACTAATTGATAACATTTTCATCGCTTCTCTTTTGGATATTTCTAACGCAGTAGATAATTGACCTAGACTAATTAGAGATTTTTTATAAGCATCTATCATTAATGCTGTTTTGAGTCCATTAGTAATAATATTATCATCAAAAGCCAAAGCTATACCTAGTGGTTTGCTTCTTTTTGTAATAATTGTATATTCATGTTTTTCTAATGCTGTTGTAAGTATTGCTGGGTTTATTTGTAAATCTTTTATTCTTAAACTTTGCATCTATACTCCTTTATACTGATAGTATAACATACTTTTTTACTCATCTATCACCTGCACAAACAATCTAAATTGATTTATAGTCTCTTTATCTACATCTTCTACATTTTTTCTATATTTATACTGTTCTAACATCTCTATTAACTGTCCATAAATCTCTTTTTTTCTATCACTATTAGCTAATAATCTACCATAATAAGTTGCTTTATATGCTCCATCTTTTACATCTTTTGTTAAATCTATCTCTTTTAGGGCTTTAATATAACTTTTATGTTTTTTATCATCTCTTAGAGAGATAATTTTAGATATTATCCAAAAAATTATGATTAATCCAATTATTATAGCTAATGAAATCAATCCATAATATATATATATACTACTATCAGGTATTTCAATAAGTCCTTTTATATCTGCTAACTCTTCCATATTATCTCCCAAAAACTTTGGCTAATTTCATAATAACTTTATCATCTGTATATACTTTGGTAAATCTTACTCCGTATTTTTTGAAATCAATATATAATTTTTCATCATTAGAGTGTAGGGCTTTTTGGTATCTCTCTATTGCACTTTTATCTATCATACCCTCAAAGCTTTTTTTATTGTCCATATCTACCATATTTAACAATCCCAACTCTTGTGGGTTCTCTTCAAACTTATCTCGTACCATCAGAGCTACCACATCATGCTTTTTAGCTAATACTCTTAAATCAATATCACCTACAAAGTCAGATATAATAATTATTAAAGATTTTTTACGAACCCTTTTATATAGAGTATCTATCATAAGTTCAAAATTTGCATCTTTACCCAAAGTCTTAAACTCAATTACATCTTCTACTGCTTTATGAACCCCAAAGAATTTTTTAGTAGGTTTATTAAAACTATATAATTTATCAGCAAATATAGTGTTTGTAAAGTTATCACTATTTTTAATAGCTAAAAACCCCAATAATCCAACAAGTTCTGCACCAATTTCAGATTTGCTTAAACTTGTTCCAAATCCCATTGAACCATTAAGCATAGAAGCTACTACAACATTGAGTTCTCTCTCTTCTTGATATATCTTTACATATAGTTTAGAGAGTTTAGCACTACTTTTCCAATCAATTTTTCGTACATCATCGCCATAAACATACTCTCTAAGCTCTTTAAATTCAAATCCCTCTCCTTGAAATTGAGATGGATTATTTCCTAATATATCGCTATAAATTTGCTTTTTACTTTTCAGTATTATTTTCTTTGCTCTCTTATCCAATATAATAACCTTTGAAAATATAGTTATACAATCTTATAAAAGCTTGTTAAATAGAAGGTAAATCAAAGAATAGCTATCTATTGGAAACTCTTTTTTTGATAAAAATAGTTTGTAGCCTCTACAAATCCATCAATACTACCACAATCAAATCTTTTTCCCTTAAATTTATATCCTAATACCATACCATTTTTTGCCTGTTGATATAGAGCATCTGTGATTTGAACCTCTCCATTTTTACCTGCTTTTGTATCTCTTAGAGTATCAAAAATATCAGGTGTAAGTATATATCTACCTATAATGGCTAAATTTGTTGGGGCATCTTGGGGTGAAGGTTTCTCTATCATATTAGATATTATATATAAATTATCATCTACTAACTTACCATCTATTATTCCATATTTATCTGTCTTATCCTCTGGTATCTCTTGTATTGCTACAATAGGGCATTGATATTTATTATATATTTTTATCATTTGAGAGAGTATTCCGATAGGGGCATCACATAAATCATCTGCTAATATTACAGCAAATGGTTCATCTCCAATCAATGCCTCTCCCTCTAATATAGCATTTCCTAATCCCATCATTTTGGTCTGTCTTGTATATGTAAAAGTACAACTATTAATAACATCTCTAATCTCATTGAGATAATGCTCTTTATTACTACCTTTAATTTGATGTTCTAGTTCATAAGATATATCAAAATGGTCTTCAATAGCTCTTTTACCTCGTCCTGTTACAATAGCCATAGTCTTGATATTAGCCTCTATTGCCTCCTCTACTCCATATTGGATTAATGGTTTAGTCAAAATTGGCAACATCTCTTTGGGTGTAGCTTTGGTAGCTGGTAAAAATCTTGTACCATATCCTGCAGCAGGAAAAAGACATTTTTTAATCATCTATATCATCTCTTTTCCATCTAGTAGGGTCAAGTAGTGTATCATCATGGATATGTTTAAAAGATGCTCTAATTCGTTTGAATATATCCTTATCTTTTGCTTCAAGAGTAGCTAACCAATCTTTTGTATTTGCCCTAGCATAAGGCATTTTTACATCTTTTAGCATAGCAGGACAAGCCTCATCTCCAATTGTAGTAAAACTATTATCATCAGCAAACCCACGAAGTTGAGTCTCTCTTACTTCAATAAGTGGGCGAATTAGATGAAATCCTCTATCAGTCTTGTAAATTGGTGCCATTGCCCTCATAGTTCCATTATAAAACATATTCATAAAAAAGCTCTCTACTGTATCATCAAAATGGTGTCCTAAAGCTACCTTATTAAATCCATTTTCCTCTGCATAAGAGTATAATGCACCTCTTCTCATTCGTGAAAAGTAGCTACAAAATGAAGAGTTTTCTCTAATAGCACTATTTGAAATCTCATAAATATTAGTATGATATACACTATGAGGTATCTCATACTCTTTTGTATGTTTTTCTAGTTCATCATAAGCCTCATTTGGCATACCATAATTTATAGTACATGCTTCAAACTCAAAATTAAATGGGGCATGGGCTTGAATATGCTTTAATATATGAACCAAAGCTAGTGAATCTTTACCCCCACTAAGTCCTACTAATACCTTATCACCCTCACCAATTAATCTATATTGTGCGTTTGTCTTTCCTGTTAATTTCAAAAGCTTTTTGCTAATATTTGCTTTTTTATTTGCTACTTTTCGTCTATTCATTATAATTTCTCCCACTCAAACTTAGATATATCTTTCTCTTCTTTTAAATATTTTTGATAATAATTTCTATTTTTAATTTGAGATAGGGCATTTTCATCTCCTACTTTAAACTCTAATATATAGATAATTTTTTCTATTTTTATAGTTAAATCTATTCTTCCTCTATTTGTTATATCTTCGCCTACTATATCCACTCCTAAAGATTGTAGATATACATATATGATACTAGCATAAAATCCCTCATATATTTGGATACTGTTTTTAGTATAATTGTTATATGAAATTGAAGCAAATATTGAGATAAAAGCATCTTTGAAATCTTCTAAATTAGAACTTTTTAGAGATTTAATAATATCTCTTTTATCAATAGTCAAATACCCTGATTGATATAAAATCACCTCTAAATCTATATTATCTATATCAAAGCTATTTAAGAGTTTTTCATCTACTGTTAAATTTGATAATTTTGGTAAAAAGTAATTATTATCTTTTATTAATTTAATTAAAAATGATGGTGTCCAACTCTCAAACCAATAATTTTTATAGATATAATTATTTTCAATAAATAGTAAAATATCAAAAGGATTATACATATTATCTTTTAAAATAGAATAGAGTGATTTTACTATCTCTCTAGTTTCTCTTGCTATCTCTATTTGGTCTAGATTATCTAATATTGCTTTATCATATTCATCTATTAATATTACTACTTGTGTATTATATTTTTCATAACTTTTTTCTATTAATTCTTCAAAATAAATATCATATTTAGTAGTATTCTCACACTTAATTCCTAAAAATTTCTGGTTTCGTTTTAAATTTACTAAAATTTGGTCTTTAACATCTTGTGAGCTTCTTAGATTACCTTTGAAATCTATCTTAATAATTGGATATTTCTCTTCCCAATTCCATTTATCATAGATATATAATTCTTTAAATAGCTCTCTATTCCCCTCAAATATATTAGCTAATGTATCAAGAAATAGGCTTTTGCCAAATCTTCTTGGGCGAGAGAGAAAGTAAAATTTAGTTCTAGCTTCTATTAATTTATAAGCCTCTTTAGTTTTATCTATATATATATAATCTTTGGTTATTATCTCTTTAAATGTTTGTATCCCTATTGGTAGCTTTTTCATTTTTATAATTTCTTTGATTTTTTATTATTATTATAGCATGAATATATTAACTTAACTTTCGCACCTAAAAACTCCATAAAGAGACATTGAAAGTAGCACAGCATAAGCGATATATTGATATAGGCATATAACACTTGACAACATTTATAATATCCATATTATTAAAATCATTAACGATAAATTGAAGAATCCAATATATAAAACTATGCAGATACTTAATCTACACTTGAAGCTATTTATAACAAATAATAACACTCTCTTTCTTTACCTACAATATAGTCAGCTATATCAATCGAATCAGCAATGAACCCAAAACCATCGGAGGCTTATTTAAAGACTTAGAGTGTGAACTTCATACTTTGGCTATTGCTATGCAAACATTTATCTCTATATTGGATGAAATAGCCAAAGTTGCAGGATGTTACGCAGAAAATGCTTGGGTTTAGGTGTGAAAGTTAAGGAATGGTAGTAATCTAATTAGCATTTAACTCTGCCAATTTCTCTTTGACACTATCAATATGCCCTTTTACTCTTACTTTTCTCCACAAAGCAGATATTTTGCCCTCAGGTGATATTATAAAAGTACTTCTCACTACTCCCATACTCTCTCTACCCATAAATTTCTTAAGTTGCCATACTCCATAATCTTGACATAATGATTTATCCTCATCTGCTAATAAAGTAACTTTTAGGCTCTTTTTATCAATAAAGTTTCTATGTTTTTTGGGACTATCTGGACTAACTCCCAAAACAATAGCATCTAAATCCTCAAACTCATCTATATTATCACTAAAATCACACGCTTCAGTAGTACATCCAGGGGTATTATCTCTTGGATAGAAATATAAAACTACCCATTTACCTGCAAGGTCTCTTAGGCATATCTCCTCTAAATCTTGATTTGGCAAACAAAAACTTGGTGCATTATCATTAATTTCTAACATTTTATCCCTTAATTATAATTTTTCATATTATATCTAAGAAAAATCATAAATAACCCTATTCCAACCATCAATAAAAAGATATTTCCAATATAATCATGAGAGAGAGAAAAGTTTCTTCTATCCTCTATTACCATATAGGTTATAAATGTAATACGAATAATATTAGCTAGAGTCAAAATAATATATCCTATTAAAATGGCTAATATTTTATAATTTATAGATGCTTTATATACTAATATCGGAGCTATAAAAAAGATAATACTTACCAATCCATTACAGGCTTTATCAATTGATAACTTATAGTTATTGCTAATAATAATAAAATTCTCTTCTACTCTATGGGGAAATATCTCTCTTATAGCATCTATAATTAGATTTTGTTGAAAGTGATTAATAGTAGTTGATATAATTGAGGTATCAAAATAAAATATCGTAAATAGTAATATTAGAGAGATGGGGTATAATATGATAAATCTGTTCATATTATACCTACTGTTTTAAAAGTCGTAAGATATACCAAATGATAATACATGCATATCATGAGGATAGTTATCTTTTTGTAGTAATTTTTGATAATCTACAAAGAGTCCCCAACCTTTTTCTTGATTACCTTGTCCATCAAATGCTCTATTATATATTCCATCTTCTTTGGTATCAGATGATATATCATACTCTAATCCAAGCCCCCAAGAGAAACCACTCTCATCAAGATTAACCGTATCTCCTACTTCTGTTTTGGCATATCCTAGAAGTCCATAAACATTTATTGCATCTGTAATATGATATTGAGGTTTGATAAATACTCCATAATGGCTTTTGATTTTAGCCCCCTCATCTTCTATTTGGCTAGTTAAGGCTCTTGCTTCAAAACCTATATAGTTATTATAATCATATCCTACTCTTACTAATGCACCATAAGTATAATCTTCATAAGTACTACCACAAACACAAACACCATCAAAAAATGTAGATACAATACCAACACCTACATATAATCCTGTGGTATTTACTGGTACTAGTGGGATTACGATTACTGGTTCTACTACAGGTACAAAATCACCACCTGCAAAACTAACACTACTCATAGCTACAACAGTAGCAACAGATAAAACTATTTTATTCATTTCAATCTCCTTAAGTTTATAATTTTATTATAGATTAAATTTATATATTGATGTAACTCGGCTATCTCTAGTAGTGTATGAGACCCGTGGCTTTCTGTCCTATCCTCACAGATAGTTTAGCTTTTTTAGACTTTTTTAATTATATATTTACTTTACTTTTAAATAGCTAAAAAACTATTAATCAACTATATATTAATTAATATGTGTTATAATTATCATCTAAATGTTACCTTTGTTAAAGGAAATTAAATGAATCAAAGAACTATTAAAAAATCTGTAGAGGTTGTTGGAATAGGGTTACACAAAGGTGAGCCTATACGAGTACGATTAGAACCTCTTGGTGTGGATAGTGGAATTGTATTTTATAGAGATGATATTGCTACAAGCATACCTCTATCTCCTGATAGTGTAGTAGATACGCAAATGGCTACTGTAATTGGAAATAAAAATGCAACTGTATCAACAATAGAACACTTTTTATCAGCAATTTATGCCTATGGTATAGATAATTTGCGAGTTGTGATAGATGGTAATGAGATGCCTGTAATGGATGGGTCTGCTATTAGCTTTATTTTACTATTAGATGAAGCAGGTATAGAGATGCAAGATAAAGCCAAAAAAATAATAAGAGTTAAAAAAGAGATAACTGTTAGAGATGGAGATAAATATGCTACTCTCAAACCAAGTCGTAATCCATCATTTAATTTTGATATAGACTTTAGCCATAGAGCTATTGGCAAACAATCATTTAATTTTAAATTCTCTAAAAGTGATTTTATAAATGATATATCAAGGGCTAGGACTTTTGGATTTATCAAAGATATTCAATATCTACAGAGTATCAACCTAGCATTAGGTGCAAGTCTAAATAATGCTATTGGGTTAGATGATAATAAAGTGTTAAACCTTGAGGGATTAAGATTTGAAAATGAGTTTGTGCGACATAAGATATTAGATGCTATGGGTGATATGATGGTATTAGGGCATAATATTTTAGGAGATTATAGTTCATTTGCAGGGAGTCATAAGTTAAATTCAATGCTTACCAAAGAGCTATTAAAAAGTAGTGCTAATTACGAGATAGTAGCATTAGACAAAGTTAAAAGTAGAGTTTTTGCAAAAAGTTTCGCATAAATTATTGATTATATCAATATCCTCACCAATTCAACTAGCTGTTTATAGAGATAATATATTAATAGATACTATCTCAAGTGATAAAAAAACTTCTCAAATACTACTACCATTAATTATGGAGTTTTTGGATAAATATCCTATATCTCAAATTATATATACCCATGGGCCGGGGAGCTATATGTCTATTAAGCTCACATATATTATACTTCGTACCATAGAGATTGTAAGAGATATAGATTTTGTAGGGGCTATTGGGTTTGAATTTAATAATAATCAACCAATCAAAGCACTTGGAAATCTATATTTTACCAAAGAAAAAAATCAAATAATTACTCAAAAATTTGATAAAAAACTAGATGTCAAATTTAAAATCCCACAAAATATTGATAATATAGATATATCTACTACAAAAGAGCCTCTATATATCCTACCTGCACTATAAAGGTATAATAAAATGATACAAGAACTTGAAAAGATATTACAAACATCAGATATAGAAAAAAAGCAAAATTTTATAGATAATTACCTTGATATATTGAAAAATAATAGAGATATAAAAAAAATTTATACTCCTATTATATTTGATAATCCATCTTATGCAACATTGTGCAAAATAGTAAATCCCAACGAACTACCAAATAGAAAAGATTTTGAGTCCAAAGAGGGATTAGCCTCATTAGTCCATGCAATAGTCCATATAGAGTATAGTGCAATTGATTTGGCTCTTGATGCGATATATAGATTTAGCGATATGCCAATAGAGTATAAAATAGATTGGCTAATTGTAGCAAATGATGAGATACGACACTTTAAAATGCTTATGAAAATATTAAAAGATTTAGGTTTTAATTATGGTGATTTTCCCGTACATTGTGGTCTTTTTGATGCCTCTAATCATACCTCCAAAGATGTTTTAGATAGAATGGCAATAATCCCAAGATACTATGAAGCAAGTGGACTTGATGTAAATCCTCAAATTATCAAAAAACTAGACAATAAACGCAAAAATCCAACCGTAGCAAAAATTATAGAAGCCCTAAATATTATATATGATGAAGAGATAGAACATGTTTATAAAGGTGATAAATGGTTTAAATATATATGTAACAAAAGAGACTTAAACCACAAAGATACCTATCAAGAGATATTAAAAAAATATTATCTTGATAAAAAACATCGCCCACATATAAATGTAGAAGCTAGAAAAGAGGCAGGATTTAGTTGTGATGAGATTTTAATGCTTGGGGCTAAAGAGTGTAAAGAGTAAAAAACAACCAAATTATAATTTAATTTTGATATACTAATAGTTATAGTTTAGATTATAATATTTTATTTTCTAAACTTCCTAAAATAAAGGTATTTGATGACATTTAATGAATTTAATTTTCATAAAGATATTGAAAAAGGTGTAAAGATAGCAGGATTTAGAGAACCTAGTCCTATTCAAGCTATGTCTATACCAATTATTGATAATGGTGAAGATATGGTGGGTCAAGCTCACACAGGTACTGGTAAAACAGCTGCTTTTGGACTTCCTATCTTAGATAAAATAGCAAATGGAGAGGTGGAGAGAGCATTAATATTAGCTCCAACTAGAGAACTTGCTAATCAAATTAGTGATGAGCTTTATCATCTTGGTAGATTTGCTGGTATTCGCTCTTTGGCTGTTTATGGTGGTGTGGGATATGGGCGACAGATAGCTCTTATTCATAAGGGCGTACAGATTATTGTAGCAACTCCAGGGAGATTAAAAGATTTATATCGTAAAGGTAAAATTGATGCTTTTAATCCTGAAATTGTAGTTCTTGATGAGGCTGATAAGATGCTAGATATGGGATTTTTAGATGATATTCAAGAGATTATTGATTATATTCCTCAAAATCGTCAAACTCTTCTATTTTCTGCAACAATGCCAGAGGCTATCAAAGATTTAGCTCAAATGATACTCTATGACCCACAATATATATCAGTTGTAAGCGAAGAAGAGGAAGAGACTAATAATATAATTAATCAAAAGTATTATGTTATTAATGAATCTCAAAGAGATAAAGCAATAGAGCATCTTTTAGAGAGTGAAAATTTTGATAAAGCTTTAATCTTTTGTAGAATGAAAAAAGAGGTTGATAGGCTAAGTGAGTATTTAAGTGCTTTAGGATTTAGTGTAGTTGGGCTTCATGGTGATATAGAACAGTATGAACGAGAACGAATTGTTAAATCATTTCGCCGTTCTGAAGTTAAAATTATGATAGCTACTGATATTGTAGCAAGAGGTATTGATATTAAAAATATTACTCATGTATTTAATTATCATATACCTTTTGACCCTCAAAGTTATGTACATAGAATTGGACGGACAGGTAGGGCAGGTAAAAGTGGTATAGCAATTACACTTGTTTCAACAGAGGAGTTTAATGAGTTAAAAAGAATTAAAAAGGAGGTTGGTGCTGATATGGAATTCTCTGTAATGGAGGGTGGCAAAGGTACTTTAAGTGATAGTGAATATAGAGATTTAAGTGATAAGATTAGAGAGATGGAGATAGATGAAAATGTTGAAAAAATAATTGAACATTTATCAAAAATAGATAGTACAGAGATACTAAAAAAAGCTCTCACTATAATCTTAAAAGATGAGAAAAGTGAAAATGGTGCAAGTATAGGTTATGACTATTTAAGTGTAAAAGATATGATTGATAATTTAGATAGTGAGAAAAAAGCAACTAGAAATAACAATCGTAGAAAAAAAAGAGCTTAAATTATCAAATTTAAGTTGAAATAAGTGAAATAGTTTGTAAAATTTTATTATAAAAGAATTGAGAGGTTATTAATATGGAAGTTAATTTATTGGGCGAGAGTTTTAAATTTATGATTTTGGGTATGGGGGTCGTTTTTTTATTCTTATTAGTATTAATATGGGTAATGAAAGTTCAAGCTCAAATCATAAATAAGTACTTTCCTGAAGAAGTACCAAAAGTAGCTACTCCAAAATCTTCACAAGATGAAGAGCAAAAAAGAGTAGCTGCAATTATAGGTGCAGTTTCAGAGTTTAGAAAAAATAAGCAAAACAAGGTATAAAAATGGCAAAAAAATATATTGATGTAATGGATACAACTTTTAGAGATGGATTTCAATCGGTCTTTGGAGGAAGAGTTCTAATGGATGACTTTTTCCCAGCAGTTGAAGCTGCTTCAAAAGCTGGAATTACTCACTTTGAATTTGGTGGTGGAGCTAGATTTCAAAGTCTTTTCTTTTATCTTCAAGAAAATGCATTTGATATGATGGATAAATTTAGAGCAATTGTAGGACCAGATGCAAACTTACAAACTCTATCTCGTGGTATTAATACAGTAATGCTTGATACTGCTAGTCGTGAAATGATTGACCTTCATGCAAAACTATTCAAAAAGCATGGTACAACAACAATTAGAAATTTTGATGCCTTAAATGATGTTAATAACTTAGCTTATAGTGCAAGTTCTATCAAAAAAGCAGGACTTAGCCATGAAGCTGTGATTACACTGATGGATTTACCACCAGGATGTAAAGGTGCTCATGATGTAACATTTTATGAAAAAACTCTAAGAAACATCTTAGATAATGGTATGGAGTTTGATAGTCTATGTTTCAAAGATGCAAGTGGTACTTCAAACCCTCATAAAATTTATGAAACTATCTCAATGGCTAGAAAACTTTTAGGTGATGAGATGCACTTAAGATTACATACTCATGAGACAGCAGGGGTAAGTGTAGCAGGTTACTTAGCAGCTCTTGAAGCTGGTGCAAATGGTATTGATATGGCAGCATCTCCTGTAAGTGGAGGAACAAGCCAACCTGATATTCTTACAATGCTTCATGCTACAAAAGGAACTGATTATAATCTTGGTGATTTACAATTAAATAAAGTATTGAAATATGAAGATGAGTTGAAACATGCCCTTAAAGATTATATGATTCCTCCTGAAGCTACTCAAGTATCACCTCTAATTCCATTCTCTCCTATGCCTGGAGGTGCTTTGACTGCTAATACTCAAATGATGAGAGATGATAATTCACTTGATAAATTTGATGAAGTAATTGCTGAAATGAAAGAGGTAGTTGAAAGAGGTGGTTATGGTACTTCTGTTACACCAGTATCTCAATTTTATTGGCAACAAGCTTATGCAAATGTAATGTTTGGTAAATGGAAACAAATTGCACCTGGTTATGGTAGAATGGTTCTTGGATACTTTGGTAAAACACCAGTTGAAGCAGACCATGAGATTATTAAGTTAGCTAGTGAAAAATTGAAACTTGAACCAACTACTGAAAATCCATTAGATATAGCAGATAGAGATGAGACTAAATCTATCGCACACTGGACTAAAGTATTAGAAGATGAGGGACTAGAGACAAGTGAAGAGAATATATTTATAGCTGCTTCTTGTGATAAAAAAGGTATAGCGTTTTTAAAGGGAGAAAGCCCTTTAATGGTAAGAAAAGATAATGAAAATAATAATAACAATGGAGATGAAGATATGGCTGGAAATTATACTGTAGTAGTAGATGGTAAACAATATAGCGTTCAAGTAGCAGAGGGTGAGGGTACAATTGAGGTAAAAGAGACAACAACAGCACCTAAAACAGAGAGCGCTTCAGTAACAACAACAGCAGGTAGTAATGGAGCAGTTGAAATTCTATCTCAAACACCAGGTAATGTTTGGAAAATATTAGTAAAAGCAGGTGATAGTGTAAAAGAGGGTGATCAAATTATGATACTAGAGGCTATGAAGATGGAAATAGATATTGTAGCGGAGAAAGATGGTGTAATCTCATCAATTAATGTAAATGTAAATGATGCAGTATCTGATGGTCAACTTTTGGCAACAATGGAGTAGTAATGAGAGTTAAACAACTAATACTATCTCTTCTATTTATTTTTAGTATAGTAACTTCATCACTACAAGCTAGTAGTCATGAAGCCCCTACAACTGTAGAAGAAGAGAAAAAAGAGTATAAACCAAAGTCAATTGGTGAGTTGGCAAGTAGCTTTTGGGAGACCACAGGTATTAATGCTATTCTTGATACAAATGATGGAGAGATGACAGCAGAACCTGCTGGGTCATCATCAGAGAGATTAATGACTGCTTTTGAGTCATCTCTTGGTCGTATTATTATGATACTAATTGTATTTGCTCTATTTTATCTAGCTATTGCCAAAAACTTTGAGCCACTTCTTCTAATTCCTATTGCATTTGGTGGGCTTCTAGCCAATATTCCACTTGCACATATGGGTGGAGAGCATGGTATGCTTGGAGTTATTTATAATATGGGTATAGCCAATGAGTTTTTCCCACTTCTAATATTTATGGGTGTTGGAGCGATGACTGATTTTGGCCCACTTCTGGCTAATCCAAAAACTGCTATTCTTGGTGGTGCTGCACAATTTGGTATCTTTGGTTCATTAATCGGTGCTGTTGCAATTGGATTTGATATACAATCTGCATCTGCAATTTCAATTATTGGTGGAGCAGATGGTCCAACTTCAATTTTTATAGCCAATAGACTTGCCCCTGATATGCTAGGTGCAATTGCTGTGGCAGCTTACTCTTATATGGCTCTTGTACCTGTAATTCAACCTCCTATAATGAGATGGCTTACAACAAAAGAGGAGAGAAGAATTAAAATGGGCGTACAGAGAAAAGTACATAGACTTGAAAAACTTGTATTCCCTATCGTTGTAATTGTGCTTTCAATGTTGATTTTACCAGAATCTACTCCATTAATTGGTGCATTTGCATTTGGTAACTTTGCAAAAGAGTCAGGTGTTGTTGATAGATTAAGTGATACTATGCAAAATTCACTTATTAATATTGTTACAATATTCTTGGGACTTGGTGTTGGTTCAAAACTAGCTGCTGATAAATTCCTTGTAGTAGAGACTATGGGAATTATGATTATAGGATTATTAGCATTTTCAGCAGGTACTGCTGTTGGTGTACTTATGGCAAGACTTATGAATAAGTTTTCTGATAAGGATAATCAAATCAATCCACTTATTGGAGCAGCAGGAGTATCTGCTGTGCCAATGTCAGCAAGAGTGGTAAGTAGAGTTGGTTCAGAAGAGAGACCTGGGAATGTCCTATTAATGCATGCAATGGGACCAAATGTAGCTGGTGTAATTGGTTCAGCAGTAGCAGCTGGTGTGTTGCTATCTATATTTAAATAAAAGAGTGATTTATGAGCAAGAGAAAACCTAAAAGTCTTGATAAATTAGGACTAAAAAATATTGGAAAAATATATTATAATCTTAATTATAATGAGTTACAAGCACATGAGGTAAATAAGGGAGAGTGTAAACTCTCTTCTAGTGGTGCTAGTATATGTGATACAGGGATATTTACAGGACGAAGTCCAAAAGATAAATATTTTGTAGCACAGGAGAGTTCTAAAGAGTATTTAGCATTAGGTGATATTAATCGTACTATTGAAAAAGAGATATATGAAGAGCTTTTAGAAATTTCACTTGAACAGTTATCAAATAAAGATTTATATATAGTAGATGCATATTGTGGTTCAAGTCCTAGTAGTAGAAGAAAAGTTAGATTTGTTTCAGAAGTAGCATGGCAAGCACACTTTGTTACAAATATGTTTATTAGACCATCACAAGATGAGTTATTAGATTTTGAACCTGATTTTACAGTTTATAATGCTTGTAAAACTTCAAATCAAAATTATAAAACTCATGGTCTTCACTCTGATGTTTTCGTAGCGTTTGATATAGATAATGCTACTTCTATAATTGGTGGGACTTGGTATGGTGGAGAGATGAAAAAAGGTATTTTTTCTATGATGAACTACTGGTTACCTCTTGAAAATAAATTATCTATGCACTGTTCTGCTAATGTGGGTAAAGATGCTGATGTATGTCTATTCTTTGGACTTAGTGGAACAGGGAAAACAACACTTTCAACTGATGCAAATAGAGCCTTAATTGGTGATGATGAGCATGGTTGGGATGATGATGGAGTATTTAACTTTGAGGGTGGTTGTTATGCTAAAGTAATTGACCTTGATGAAGCAAGTGAGCCTGAAATCTTTGGTGCAATTAGAAAAAATGCACTACTTGAAAATGTAGTATATGATGAAGTTGGTGAAGTAGATTATACAGATGGTAGTAAAACAGAAAATACTAGAGTATCATACCCAATAGAACATATTGAAAATCACAAAGAGGATTTACAAGCAGGACATCCTGCTAATATTATATTCCTTACAGCAGATGCTTTTGGAGTATTACCTCCCGTTAGTAAACTTACAAAAGAACAAGCAATGTATTACTTTTTGAGTGGATATACTGCTAAAGTAGCAGGGACAGAAAGAGGAATTACAGAACCAGTTGCTACATTTAGTGCCTGTTTTGGTGAAGCATTCTTGCCTCTTCATCCAACTGTTTATGCCAAACTTTTGGGTGATAAAATAGATAAGCATGGTGTAAATGTATATCTTGTTAATACAGGTTGGACTGGTGGTGAGTATGGAGTAGGAAAAAGAATGAGTATCAAAGATACAAGAGCTTGTATTAATGGAATTTTAAATGGTTCTATTGAAAAAGCAGAGTTTGAAAACTTTGATATATTTAATCTTTCTATTCCAAAGTCATTAGATGGTGTAAAAAATAATAATATTTTAAATCCCAAAAATACTTGGGCTGATAAAAATGCTTATACTAAGACTTTGAAGAATTTAGCAAAAATGTTTACAAAGAATTTTGATAGATATAATGATAGTGGTAGTGAATTTGACTACTCTACAGCAGGACCTAAATTATAGATAGTTTGGGGGTTTATCCCCCTTTTTAATATTGTTATGAGGAGTTGTTTTGGATATACTCAATGAAAGAGAAGTAGTATTTGATAATGGTATCATCATTATTGAAATGAACAAAGAGGGTATTATTACATATACTAATAGT
The DNA here is from genome assembly GCA_027065045.1 of Campylobacteraceae bacterium. Lineage (GTDB taxonomy): Bacteria > Campylobacterota > Campylobacteria > Campylobacterales > Sulfurovaceae > FS08-3. The sequence continues at coordinate 20,148 of JAMOOX010000035.1, forward strand.
AGATTTAGAGAGATGACAGGATACTCTAAAAGTGAGATTGTAGGTAAACATTACAGCTTTCATATAGATTCATCTATGCCTAAAAGTGCTATTATTGATATATGGAATACAATTTCTAGAAAAAGAATTTGGCGTGGATATGTTAAGTCTGTGATAAAAGATAATAAATATTACTGGGCAATGGTTTGGGTGCAACCTAGATTTAATGAAAATAAAATGGTAATAGGTTATGTAGCCACTTTCAAACAAGCATATCGTAGCAAAACAGAAAAAATAGATATCTATCTTAAATTTCTATCACTTGTTGAAAATAGTAGCCAAATTCCTTATCCTTATGGTAAAGAGTTGATATTTGGTTCTGATTTTATAGCATCTAAATATTTGGATTTAGATTTAAATGAGAGATTAGACAAACTTGTAGATAAGAAAAAATATATAAAACTTATGAAATATAAGATAGATACCTAAGGAAAATCATTGAAACAATTTACAATTTTTGGTAACCCAGTAGCACACTCTAAATCTCCAAAGATGCACAATAGTGCATTTAATGGATTAAACTTTGATGCAAATTACTCTAAAACTCTCCTAAAAGATGGCTCACAACTTAGAGATAAGTTTTTTGAACTTGATATAGATGGGGCTAATATTACAGTCCCTCATAAAGAAGAGGCATTTAAAATTTGTGATGAGCTTGATAGTTTTGCCCAAAAGGTAGGTGCAGTAAATACAATTATTAAAAAAGATAATAAACTCTATGGATATAATACAGATGCTTTGGGATTTTTAAAAGCAGTATCGCTATTTGATATAGATATTAAAACTATATTGATAATTGGTGCAGGTGGAACATCAAAAGCAATTTCTAAGATACTTCAAGATGAGGGTTATATCATAACAATTTTAAACCGTTCAGCTTCAAGACTAGAAGATTTCAAAGATTTTGATAGATATACATTTGATAATTTCAAACCACAACAGTATGATTTAATAGTAAACTCTACAAGTGCAGGGCTAGAAGATGATTACCTCCCAGCACCAAAAGAGATTTTAGAAGAGTTATTATCAAATGCAAAAGCATCTATTGATGTAATATATGGCAAAGAGACACCATTTCTAAAGCTATCAAAAGAGTTTAATTTACCATTAAAAGATGGTAGTGATATGCTACTTTTTCAAGGAGTAATAGCATTTGAAAAATTTACAAATCATCAATTTAATTTCCAAGAGATAGAAAAATTTATGAAAAGAGCCTTTGAGTGAATATATATCATTTAGGAAATATCAAAAACAACAAAGCCATACTCCAAAAACTTGGTGTCCAAGGTGGTGGAGTATCTATAATATCTAAAAAAATGGATTTACATATATTCCAACTCAAAAATATAAAAACCCCTGCCCTAAATATTCTAAAACAAGATGTACTTAGTATTGGTGGAGAGTTAGCCGTGCCAAGTGGAGTAATTACTTGTGCCAAAGATAGATATGATGCACTATTAATAGTAAATAGCAAACAAATTGAGATATTAAGCAAAAAAGAGTTAGCCCAACCATTTGGACTAAAAAAGTTGGCTAAAGAGTTGGCTAACTACTCCAAAGATATATCCTACCCTACCAAAATAATGGGAATAATAAATGCCAATGAAGATAGCTTTTATAGTGAAAGTAGATTTATAGCACAAAATGCTATTGATAAGTGTAAAGAGATGATAAAAGATGGTGCTAATATTATAGATATTGGTGGAGTATCTACAAAACCAAATGCTGATATTGTATCTATTGATGAAGAGTTAAAACGAATAAAACCAATTTGTGATATAATAAAATCTCAAAAATTATATGAAAAAACTATATTTAGTATAGATAGCTTTAATCCCAAAGTAATAGAGTATGCCCTAAAAAGTGGATTTAAAATTATAAATGATATTATGGGTGCAAAAGATAAAAGAGTAATAGAATTAGCTATTAAATATGGTGCAAAATTATCTATTATGCATATCCAAGGCACACCACAAACAATGCAAGATAATCCATATTATGATGATGTAGTAGTTGAAGTAAGCCAATATTTCAAAGATAAAATATCTATATGTGAAGATATGGGATTGAGTATAGATGATATTATTATAGATGTAGGAATTGGATTTGGCAAAAGATTAGAAGATAATATAGCTTTAATCCAAAACTTAAAAGAGTTTAAAAAATTTGGTTGTGAAATTTTAATAGGAGCAAGTCGTAAATCTATGATAGATAAAATCACCCCCACAAAAGTAGAAGATAGATTATCTGGGACATTAGCAATACATCTAAAAGCCCTTGATAATGGAGCAAATATTATCAGGTGTCATGATGTACTAGAACATTATAGGGCTATTAAGATTTATCAAGAGGTATAATCTTATTCAACTCCTCTTCAACATCTTAGCCTCATACAAAAACTGAGAAGGTTTAAAATCAATCTTTTTCATCTTATCATACTTAGCAAGTGATAAAGAGAGTTCATCCCTAGCCCTTGTTACAGCTACATAAAAGAGTCTTCTCTCCTCTTCTACTCCACTCCCACTCTTTGTAGCTAATTTAGTATTAGGAAATCTCCCCTCCATTAAATCAACTACAAATACACTATTAAACTCTAATCCTTTGGAGGCATGGACTGTAAGTAGATTTACACCCTCTCCCTCGCTTAATTCACTACCACCTAATATCATAGCATTTATAAATCTATTTACCTCTTTGTAATTAGCTGATAAATCTAATAGTAGTTTGGCTTTTCTCTCTATTCTCTCTTTGGCTTGTGATTTTAAATTTTCATCTATTTCACCATTTTTTAGTCGTCCTCTACTTGTGGCTAATAGTTCTACTACAAATTGATATAGTTTTGATGATATGGCTTTTCTTAAGATTGTACTTGTGTGTGAATGGCTATTTACCTCTTGCATAAATTCATAATAGTAATCAAAAAATCTTACTCCATCATCTGTTATTCTTGGGTGTTTTAGAAGTGGGTGTTTTTTGATATAATTTGATATATATAGGGAGTTAAATCTTGCTTGTGAACCTATCTCTTCATCATCATCAAATAGCCCTAATTGTAGATTTTTATTTGGGTTTAGTTTGGGTAAATCAAATATTATTGGATTATTTAATCCTCTAAATAAATCTCCATCTCCAAAGTGTATAAGAGAGGTAAAAAACTCTTTGGATAAAGCACTTCCCACATTTTTGGCATACTCAAATATATGTATAAATGCCATCATATCTTTGGGATTTACGATTAATGATAGTAAATCTAAAAGTATTTTAATCTCTTTTGCCTCAAAGAAACTATTTCCACCTTTTCTTTTGGAGGGGATATCAAGTTCTCTTAATGATGCTTCTATTCCATCAGCACTTGAATTATTTCTAAAAATCACTGCTATATTTTGATACTTTTGCCTACTATCTTTAATTGTACGAGCGATTGATTGATACTGTTCAAAAAGTTCATCATATATTAGTAGTTTTGGACGAATAGACTCCCCTACTCTACCAACCTCTAGGCTTTTGGGATATATTCTCTCATTATGTTCTATTACTCTATTAGCAAGAGATAAAATTGGGGCAGATGAGCGATAATTTATTTTGAGAGTATAGACTTTGGCATTATCATATCTTTGGCTAAAGGTAGAGATATTTTCAATATTTGCTCCATTAAAGGCATAAATACTTTGGTCATAATCTCCTACACAAAATAGAGATTTGGATTTTAAATCATCTATCAAGGCACTTTGGAGGGTATTTGTATCTTGATACTCATCTACTAATACCTCTTCTATATCTTGTGAAGTGAGCTTAATAAACTCTCTTGTTTTAATAAGCAAATCATTAAAAGATAAAAATCCATACTCATCTTTTTCGCTCTCATAGCTATCTATAATATTCATATAAATATCAATTAATGGCTTATGTTCAGGATATTTCTCTAAAAACCACTCATCAAAACTACCTAATGATATATTTTGATAGAGATTATATTGTTCGTATAGATGTTGAGAACTAAAAGGCTCAATAGAGCTATTTAATCTTTTAAATGCTCTTTTTTCATATATACTTCTAAATAGAGTTCTTAGTTCATTGGGTTGCTTTAATACAAGATTTGGATAGGCACTTTTGAGCCATCTATAACTAATAGCATGAAAAGTCCCTGATTCTATTTTGGCTACAAGAGATGGAGGAAAAAAGTTTTCAAGTCTTGCTATCATCTCTCCTGATGCTTTGTTTGTAAATGTAAGTAGGACTATTTTTGATGGGTCTATCCCACTATTTAAAAGATATGCTATTCGCCCTACTATTGTAGAAGTTTTACCCGTCCCTGCACTTGCAATTACCAAATTTGCACCTGAAGTTGTCTTGACAGCAGATAACTGCTCTTGGTTTAGGTTTGAAAGAGGCATTATAACTCTATGGTAATTGGTGCATCAAGTCTAGCAATAAGGTCTTTATAGTGTCCTAGTGTCTGAAATGCTTTTTCATATCTCCATCTAAGGACAAACTCTATAATATCATTTTTGAGTTCAGGGTCAAGAGTTTGAGCCTTACCAAAATATCCCAAAGATATATTTTTGGCTTTTTTCTTGCCATTTTTATCTGGTTCGTAAGTAATGGCAATTATTTGAATATATTTACCCTCTCTAACTTCGCCAAAATCTTCCTCTTTAAGACCAACACCACTTAAATTCATAGCCTTATATAGAAATATTTCACCAAAGTCTGGAGATTTTGTATAGATATCTAGTTTCATATACAAATCATTTACAATTCTTATATTCTCTTTTCTAATATCTCTTAAGTTCTCATTTGGAGATAAATCATCTATATTCTCATCTTCGCCCAAACTATGCTTAAGTGCTATTCTATCATCAAGCTTTTGTGTAAGTTCTTTTATCCTATCAATACTACCAACCATTATTACCTCTTCAACATACTAATAAATTTTATATCCCAACCAAATTTCCATATTATATAATATTATAACATATCAAAGCCTTAATCAGTAAAAATATACACTTATTTTGCTAATATTACACTAATAACTATTTTAAAATCAGGAAAAACTATATGGATTATTTAACAATAGAGGGTGGATATAAATTAAGTGGTAGTGTGAGGATAGGTGGTTCTAAAAATGCTTCTCTTCCTATTATCGCATCTACTATATTAAGCCAAGAAAAAGTAACTCTAACTAACCTGCCAGATGTGGTAGATATAAAGACTCTTATCAAACTTTTGGGTATGCTTGGTGCTAATGTAGAGTATCATAATAGTTATAGTGCTACGATTAATAATGGCTCTATCAACTCTACAACAGCAGTCTATGAGATAGTATCTCAAATGAGAGCATCTATTTTGGTATTAGGTCCTTTGTTGGCTAGATTTGGAGAGTGTAAGGTATCACTACCTGGGGGTTGTGCTATTGGACAGCGACCTATTAATTTGCACCTTAAAGCATTAGAGAAAATGGGGGCTGAAATTTCAATAGAAGATGGATATGTTCATGCTAAAGCACCTAATGGATTAAATGGGGCTAAAATTATATTTGATAAAATTACTGTTGGTGGGACAGAGAATATATTAATGGCAGGTGCATTAGCAAGGGGAGTTACTACTATTATAAATTCAGCCAAAGAACCAGAGGTTATCCAGCTATGTGAGGTATTAGTGAGTGCAGGGGTAAGAATTGACGGTATTGGTTCAAGTGAATTAACAATTTATGGTACAAATAGAAAGACTCTCTCATTCCCTGATATTGCAATTATTCCAGATAGAATAGAGGCAGGGACTTATCTATGTGCAGGGGCAATTACCAAATCTAAAATTACACTAAATTGTGTCAATGCCACTCATTTAAGAGCATCTATTGATAAGCTAGAATCAATGGGTTGTGAGTTTGATATTATTGATGATAATATTACAATTAATCCACCAAATGAGCTAAAATCAATCAATTTTATCACCACGGAGTACCCAGGTTTTCCTACTGATATGCAAGCACAGTTTATGGCATTATCAATAGTATCAGACGGAGAGACTATTATAGAAGAGAGACTATTTGAGAATAGATTTATGCATGTAAGTGAGCTAAATCGTTTGGGTGCAGATATATGTCTAAAGGGTAATATAGCATCTATTCACAAAGCAGATGAGCTAAATGGAGCAGATGTAATGGCAACTGATTTAAGAGCTAGTTCGGCACTGATATTAGCAGGATTAATAGCAAATGGGAAAACAAATGTTCATAGGATATATCATCTTGAAAGAGGTTATGAGGATTTAGAGGGTAAATTATCTGGACTTGGGGCTAAGATTGAGAGGGTTAAGGCTAATAAAAAATAGAGCCTTATTTATTAGATAGATAACCATTATATGTAATATCCCATGATATAGCCATATAATCTAAATAGTTATCTCTCAACTCTTTGAATTTTAGTTTATCATTTGGTTGAAAATAGGTGTGATTATTATCCCATATAGTCATACCCTCATTTGATACTTTAATAGTTTTATCTAATGTGATAATTCGTTTATATCCATAGGCGAACTCTTTTTGATTATCTAAACTCAATGATGTTCCAAAACTATAATAATTTTCATTTTTGGGTGCAATTATCTCAAATATAGTTGGAAAAATATCTATATGGCTACCTGATTTTTGGGTATTAAGTAGTTTTTGGTTGATATTTTTACCATATAAAATAAATGGTACAGATGATAATTCATATAGATTTGCTCTATTATTAAAATATCTTCTTCCATAATGATCTCCTGTAAATGAAAATAGTGTAGTTGGGTGGCTATTTTGAAACTTTTTAACAAAATCACCAATAGCTTTATCTGAATACCATAAATGTCCCAAGGTTAATGGGTCAATTAAATTTTTGTTTTTTTGATACTCTAAGGGATAATCTTTGGTACTTTTATATTTATAGCCCAAACTACTTACATCAATTGTAAAAGGTGGGTGATAACTTGTTGTCATTACGATAGAAAATGTCTTTTTTTTATCTTTTAGACTCTTTGATATTAACTCAAACAACTCATTATCATCTACTCCCCATGTGCCACTTTTGGTTTTGCCTCCTGCGTGGACTGCTGAATATATATGGTTTGCACCTTGATTTTTGACAAAGTTACCTATATTTTGCCATGATAAATATCCTCCATAAAAAAAGTATGTATCATAACCTAATCTCTCCATTTGTTGGAAAAATGATGTAGGTTCTGCTTTATTAATAGACTTTAAAACACTAATATTTACTCCATTATATGGCAATCCTGATATGATAGAGGCTAGAGAGTTCATTGTACTATGAGCAGATGGTAGAAATCTTTTGAAATATATGCCACTTTTGGCTATATTTTTGAGATTATCGCTAATATGAAGATTATCAAATTTATCTTGTAGTGGCCATGAGTCATAACTCTCCATAACAACCAATATTATATGATTTGGCATCTCTATAATATTACCTTTTGAGATTTTAGATATGGATTTAATATCAAAAGAGTTATTAGTTTTATATGGATTTATATCACTACTTTGTAAATCTTGATAATCTTTAAAGGCATATTTTAGATGTGAAATAGGGTTCATTACCATCTTGTTTAAAAAATTATCCTGAGTAACATAAGACCATTTTCTAATAGCTGGTTTGGAATTAATTGTACCTCTTAATGCACTTAATGTCAATAAGATAGTAGTTAATAATATTACTATTTTGATAAATATATTATCTATTTTCAATACTTTAATATCAACTCTATCTAATCTATTTATAATTTTAATAGATAAAAATAGTAGTATTATATATATAAATAGTGTGATAAGAGGATTATACTCTAGCCATATAGTTTGAGATATTGCAGATATATCATCATATAAAACCTCAAAAACAAAATAGTTAAATTGATTATTATACTCTTTGAAATATGTAACACCAATTATAGATAATAGAAGTGAAATAGATATTAATATATAGCTAAAAAAAAGCCTAATTATTCGTAATATCATATCTCTATTATGAGTAAATATAATAAAATTAAAGATAAAAGGGATAATTAAAAAATATAAAATCACATTTGTATCATATTTAAATCCAACTAATAGAGTATCTATCATAGCACTAATACCTGAACTACTATCTATTTTGGGGTAAAATTGAATAATCATATATACTCTAAATAGTGCAAAACTAAATATTGCAAATAACCAAATATAAAATAGCCTAATAAACTCTTTTATAATCATTTGAAATTTACTCACTTTTTTCTATCCTATTTTGAGCCAAAATCAAACCACTAATCAATACAAAGAGTGCAATAGCAAACTGTTTTCGAAATGGAACATCGGCTAAAAATATAGCCAAAAATAGAGTAATTAAAATATATTTTAGATACTTTAAATTACTATTTTTTATCTCTACTCTCCATAAATAATAGAAAATAGATAGTAGTAAAAAGAGTCCAACTAATCCATTTTGTGCAAATATCTCAATATATTGGCTATGAAAATAGTCTATTCTATCTGTCATACCCTTACAATTAGGAAGCTTAATATCCATAGAATCTTTGAGATATATTAAATGATCTCCTGTACCCATACCAAATATTGGCTCACTTTGAAGTATATCATAAGCAATTTGCCAAGTTACGACTCTACCACCAATAGAGTTACATAGGTTATCATTTGAGATTTTTTCTATATTATCATCTATAGCCTCTACCCTATTTTGAAAATTATTATTAAATTTATAAATAATTGTAGTAGATAATATAGCAAATATTAATAGAGAGATAACTGTTTTTAGATTTTGCTTTCTATATATAATACCAATTACAAATATACCTATAATAAACGAAAAATGCCCAGTTCGTGCCTCATTTAAAAATAGAATATATACAAATAATATTGATAGAGTAATATATATAATTTTAAATCTATTATCTATATGATTAATTGCTAAAATAATAAAATATAGAGCAGATATAGATAAAAATATTCCATACATAATATAATTTGTCATAAAAAATGATACAGCACTTCTACCCTCAACAATATCTAAAAGTACTCCATAAGAGAAAAATAGACTAATAATCATTCCTACTAAAAATGAGTATATAATTTTATCTATAAACTCCTTTTTGATAGATGTATATAGTGCTAATAGTGGCAAAAAATACCAAAATTTATTCATATAAGAGAACCATAAGTGATAATTTTGAGGTTCAACCCATAAAACTGATATAAAAATCAATCCAAATAGAGATAATATAGATAATATAAATCTATTAGAGAGTATTAACTTACTCTTAGTTTTTATATCACCCTCTACAATCCAACTAATTATAATTAAAATTGTAGTGATAATAATACCTGCACGGCTAAGTGGGATTAAAAATGCATATAGCATAAATAGGTAGTTTAATTTTTGATTTGTTCTCATTTTATCTCTTTTTCTACTCTATTTTGTGCCAATATCAACCCACTAATAAGTGCAAATAGTGCTAATGCAAACTGTTTTCTAAATGGAACATCTGCCAAAAATACAGATAAAAATATAATAATTAATATATATTTTATAAAGTCTATCTTTTTATCTTCTAAATCTACTCTCCATAAAAAATAGAATATTGATAAAAATATAATCAATCCAACTAAGCCACCCTGTGCTAATATCTCAATATATTGCCCATGAAAATAATCGATCATATCTTTTAAAGCACACTCATTAAACTCTCTATCTTCATCCATTCTCTGTTTTAAATATATTAAATGAGCCCCACTTCCTACTCCTAAAATAGGACTCTCTTCAAAGACTTCATAAGCTATTTTCCAAGTGAAAACTCTACCACCTATTGAGTTACAAAGTTTTCCACTATATATCTGTTGAATATCTGATTTTGCATAATTTATACGGTTTTTAAAAACTTCACTATAATTATATGCTAATATAATTGTAATCATAAAAGATACCAAAAATAGAGTTAATGCTTTTAATTTCTGTTTAATAGTTATAAACATAATTCCAAACAGACCTATAAAAAACATAAATTGCCCTGTTCTTGAAGAGCTTAAAAATAGTACTATTAAAAATAGAATTGTTAATATAATATAGAGTGCTTTTTTGATTTTAATATCTTCATATATTGATAAAACTATTAATACTAATGATGTAAATCCCAAAAATATACTATACATAATATGATTTTTCATAAAATATGATACTGCTGTTCGCCCATCATAAAGTTCAAAAACTATTCCATAAGATGCTATTAAACTAATAACCATAGATATAATAAATGAGTATAAAGCTTTATATATATACTCTTGTTTAATTGATGTTGAGATGACTATAATTGGTAGTAGATACCAAAATTTCTTGATATAATCTAGCCCCATAATAATAGTAGCATCTGACCATAAAATAGATATAAATAAAAATATTATAAATATAAATATAGAGATAATATAAGAAGATTTTTTGATATAATTTAATTTACTCTTTAAATCACCATCTACAAACCATAATATTGTCATCAATATTGTAACTAATACAATCCCTGCCCTACTAATAGGAATTAAAAACGCATAAATTACAAAAAGATAATTTAACATATCAAACTCTCTAATATAGCTTCTTTTACTCTTTGAGGTTCTATATTAGATATAGCTCCTCTATCATCAATATCTAAATTATCTTTATATAAATATTTCCCAAAATCTACCTTTGGTTTAACACTCTCAAATATAGATGTACCTTTGCCAACTAATGTAATAAATTTGGTATTTGTTGCTGATGCTATATGCATAGCTGATGTATCAATTGTTACAAGTAAATCAACTGAAGCTATTATATCTATAAATTCTCCTACTGTGGTAGCACCTGAAAGGTTAATTACCTCTTTATTATTATGCTTCATATACTCTTGATATATTTTATTATTTTTATTATCATCTCTATCACCTAATAGCACTATATCTATATCTTCATCTTTTAATAGTTCAAAAAGCTCTAAGCTAAGTAGTTGTGGGTAGCTTCTACTACCTTTGTTATCTCCACCTAATACAAATCCAACTAAAGGTTTTTTATCTTTTTTAATTAATAGAGTATCATTATAATTTAACTCTAATGGTGGCAAAGATTTATATTTATTATCCAAAAATGAGTTAATCAAAAAAGCATAATGATTAATATAGTGTCTATTTCTATCAATTTTTAGATAAAAATCAAGTAATATTTTTCTATTTTCTTTATTGTATCCTATAATTTTATCAATATGTGCAAGTTTAAAAAGCAGGGCATCTATAAATGTATTATGAAATAAAATCCCCAAATCATAACTATCTTCTCTAATATCTTTGAGTAATTTTAATCTATTTTTATCAGAAACTTTACTCTTATCAATAATTATCCGTTTGACTCCCTTACCTCTAAAAATATCTACACAAGGGGCTTGAGTAACTACAGTAAAATTAGCTTGTGGATACTCTAGCTTTAGTAGTTCAAAAGCACTTAATGACATTATAGTATCACCTATAAAATTTGGGGTTTTGATAATTATATTCATTCTACTCTTTTAAAATTTATACTTAAAACCAACAACAACAGAATCTCTTCTTAATTTCAATACAAATGGTGTTTTATTTTTATAAGATATATAGCTACTAATAAGTCCTATCAAAAAATTCATTTTAACATTACTTTGAGGTTCTTTCTCAATATCTCCTATCATTTCATAGGCAGGGGAATGATATAAAAAATCAACCAAAGGGTACTCATTTTCAATAGATAAATTTAAAGTTTTCCAGTTATTTCTATCTTCATACAAAACCATACCCAAAAGACTAATTACAAAATAGACAGGTATATCATAATATAATTTCCAACTGCTAATTTTATCTTTAGGTACTAAATAATCAAATTGATTATTTGCAAATAACAATGATGATATAAATATTAATACAATGGGTATCTTCAAATATTTCAACAAATAGCCTCTCCTATAAATATAGTAGAATTATATCTAATTTTTATAAAAACTTATATTTTTTAAAATTTATGCTTCCAACCGATAACAATTCCATCACTAGTTAAATTTAATAATAAAGGAGTATCTATATCATAAGCTATCTTACCACTTATAGCACCAATCAAAAATCCTGCTAATACATCTGTTTGCCAATGTGCTTGGGCTTTGACTCTACCTATCATTTGATGCACAGGCAATGCCCATAATAGATGAATTAAAGGATAATCATCTTGATACTCCAAAATAAATGGAGTTACCATAGCTGTCATACTTGCTACATGTTGGCTTGGGAAACTATGCCCTTTTTCCAACCAAAAATCTGGATTATCTGTATATCTAGGTCTCATTCTTCTACTTAAACTCTTAAAAGATTCTGTAAAAACTGTAGATATGATAGTAGCATCAAGACTCTTCCATGCAGTATTACCTAAACGACTTTCACTTCCCTCATATAGAGATAATCCTATAATTCCAACCATTGTATATGCAGGAATATTTTCATGAGATGTCCAAAAAGCATTATCTGTTGGTGTTGAAACTCTTTTATCTATAATACTATTAAATCCATATAGATATGAGTTAAATATAATATATAAAAAAGTTGATTTTAAAAGTAGATTTTTCAGAACTTATCCTTATTGAAAACAGTATATTTAAAGTTTATAATTGGAAGTTTTGAATTGTTAGTGTGGCGCGGTGGACGAGACTCGAACTCGCGACCCCCTGCGTGACAGGCAGGTATTCTAACCAACTGAACTACCACCGCACCTATATAAAATGGTGGTCGTTACAAGACTCGAACTTGTGACATCTACCTTGTAAGGGTAGCGCTCTACCAACTGAGCTAAACGACCTAAAGAAAAAAATAATGGCGACCCTTAGAGGATTTGAACCTCTGTAACTATGTTGAAAACATAGTATCCTTGGCCACTAGATGAAAGGGTCATACAATATAAACCCCAGCCAATATCAAATTAGTGGTGACCCGTTTAGGATTCGAACCTAAGGCCCATTCCTTAAAAGGGAATTGCTCTACCAACTGAGCTAACGGGTCTAAAAAGTGTGGCGCGGTGGACGAGACTCGAACTCGCGACCCCCTGCGTGACAGGCAGGTATTCTAACCAACTGAACTACCACCGCACCTATATAAATAATGGTGGTCGCTACAAGACTCGAACTTGTGACATCTACCTTGTAAGGGTAGCGCTCTACCAACTGAGCTAAGCGACCATCGTAACAAAAAACTAAAGTGGTGACCCGTTTAGGATTCGAACCTAAGGCCCATTCCTTAAAAGGGAATTGCTCTACCAACTGAGCTAACGGGTCATACTGTTTTTTGTACGAGTGGCATTATACACTAATTTTATTTTATTGTCAATAGATTTTTAAAAGTTTTCTATTATTTCTTTATAAATTATAGAAATAGCCTTATTACACGCCTCTTTTTGGATACTATTTCTATCTCCATCAAATAAAAACTTCTCTATTTTAATATTATTAGGTGTAATAATTCCAATATAAACAGTACCAACTGGCTTAAATGCACTACCACCAGTTGGACCTGCTACTCCACTTATAGCTATTGCATAATCACTACTACTCATAGATTTGATACCATTTAACATCTCTCCTACACACTCACTACTTACAGCACCAAAGTTGTCTAATATTTTATTATCAACTCCTAGCCATCTATTTTTAATCTCATTTGAGTATGTAACCATAGAACCATTAAATACAGAGGATACTCCACCAATAGAGGTAAAAGCAGAGGCTACTAATCCACCTGTACAGCTCTCTGCAAAACTAATTGTTTGATTTTTTTCTTTTAATTTATCTATTATTTTAATTACTTGTTGCATTTTTCATTTCCAAAAATATTCCACTTTCAATATGGTCTGTATATGGGAATTGGTCAAATATAGCTTGATTAACTACCTTATGAGTCTTGACTAACTCTTCTAAATCTCTAGCTAAACTCTCTGGATTACAAGATATATAGATTATATATTTTATATTTGCGATAAGTTTAATTGTATCAATATCAAGCCCTGCCCTTGGTGGGTCAACTAAAACCGTAGAAAAGTTATAACTATCAATATCAATATGAGCAACTCTTCTAAATTCTCTTTTTTTGCTTAATGCTTCACTCATCTCTGCTGATGATAATCTGATAAACTCTATATTATCAACTTTATTTAACTCACAATTTATTTTGGCTGATGCAATAGATTTTTTACTTATTTCAGTGGCTAGAACCTTATTAAAGTGATTTGAAAGAGGTATAGTAAAATTACCTAGCCCACAATAACTCTCTAATAAATCACCACTATTAATAAGAGTAGTTTGATGGATTGCCCACTCTATCATCTTGATATTAATCTCTGGATTTGGTTGAGTAAAACCATTTTCATATTGAGCATAAATATACAACTTATTATCTATATACAATTTTTCAGTTACAAAATCATCAGATATATTGATTTTTTGCTTTTTGCTTCTACCTATTAGCTTGATATTTAGCTTCTCTTCAAGTGGCTTAGCTACCTCTATCCAACTATCATCAAGTTTTTTATGATAAATCATAGATACCAACACCTCATCAGTAGTAGTAGCCAAAAATTCAATAGTAAATAATTTTCTTTTTAAAGTTTCAGAAGAATTTATCTCATCTAATAAAGGCTTCATCCGTTTTGATATTGATTCAATTACTTTAGGACACTCATCTATAATAATAGTACCATTTTTACTAATATTACCCATAGCATAATCACATCTATCCCCAGTATGCCAAATTCTAAATTCGGCCCTTGCACGATAATGATTATTCTCTCCTTTAAATACCTCTAACTCATTATATATAAAAGGTTTAAGTAGTCTTGTTACTCTATTTAATTTACTTTTGAGCTGAGTATAAGAGTCTATTGCAAAAAGAGAACACGAACCACACTCTCCAAAATGTTTACACTCCATTAATAATCCCTTCCTCTTGATTTCATAGCCTGTGAAGCCTCTCTATCTAATGCTTTTGTTTTTAAATCATGTCGTTTATCATGAAGCTTTTTACCCTTTGCTAATGCAATTGATACTTTTGCTAAATTTCTCTCATTAAAATATATCATCAATGGCACAATTGTCAAAGCCTCTCTACTACTAACTGCAAAAATTTTATTAATCTGTTTTTTATGTAAAAGGAGCTTTCTAGGAGTCCTACTATCAGGACTATAGTGTTGATTTGTAGTTTCAAGATGAGAAATATGAGTATTCATCAAATGTAATTCACCTTTGATAAACCTACAAAACCCATCTTTAAGATTTGCCCTCTTTGCACGAAGAGCTTTGACTTCACTTCCTGATAAAACTATACCTGCTTCAAACTTTTCTAAAATTTCATAATCATGATATACTTTTTTATTATTTGCTATTATATTTATTGACATCTCTATCCCCGTTTCTATTGCTAAATGAAATTATAACATATTTTTATGGTGCTTTAAGATACTTCTATCTGGTTCAGTTATATATCTATAACCATTATATATAGTATGAATACCATATATCAATACACCTAGTGTTGCTAATTTGACCATAAGACTCCTAATACTACTATTTTTAAATATACCTATAAAGAACCCTAATGAAAACATAGCAGGGATAGTACTAATTCCAAATATAGCCATAATAATAGCACCATTAATAGCACTTGCACTACTAGCAGCTGTAATAGCAAAGAAATATACAAAACCACAAGGAAGCAATCCATTTAAGAGTCCTAGAATATAAAAACTACCCAAAAATTCACTCTGTAAAATCTTTTTGAAATTATTATGATACCAACTACTATTTTGGATAGAGTGTTCTATAATAGTGAGAAACTTAATCTTGCCACTTAGAGATAATCCTACTAATATCATAATAATCCCTGCTATAATAAGCAGTACCCCATTAGCCATATTACTAAATGATACTACACTCCCCAACCAACCAAAAAATGCTCCAAAAATTATATATGTAGTAACTCTACCAAAAGAGTATAATAGATGTGCCGTGCTTTGATGTCTTTTATTCCAAGTAGTATCTATCTTGATAGTAGAGTATGCCATTACGATACCCCCACACATACCAACACAGTGTCCAAAAGAACCAACAAGGGCTATATATATAATACCTACAAAATCAATACTCTCCAAAAATACCCCTATACTCTTATATTTTTAATATTAATATAAAAAATCGTTCCACTCTCACTAGAACTAATTTTAATATCTAATCTATCTCTATCACAAAACTCTTTGACTATATGTAACCCAATACCAAACCCTTTGCTATTATCACTTTGAAAATATTTATCAAAAATTCTATATAAATCTTTGGTACTTATACCCTCTCCATCATCTTCAATACTTAACCTATCTCCAACAAGAGATATTTTAATAGTAGAGATAAAGTTATTATGTTTGATTGAATTTGATATTAAATTTGTTATCATATCTTCAAATCCATTCTTATCACTCTTGATTAAAATAGATTTAACATCTAATAATATATCAATATCATCTCTTATATCCTCAAATCTATCTAAAGATTTCTCTAACAGCTCTTTTAAATCAAACTCAACTACCTCAATATTATCTATCTCTTTTTTGATATAATACTCCATATCCTCATATAATCTCAAAAGATGCTCACAAGATTTTTCTATCCTATATAATCGTTTTATATCTTGTGGATTATCTAATTTAGATTGTAAAATCTCTCTATTTATAGCAATTGTAGCTACTGGAGTATTGAGTTCGTGCATACTTTTTTCAATCTTATATTTTAATTTATTATTAATCTCAAATATATCATCTATTAGAGTCTTGATTAAAATATGATATAAAATAGTATATAAAATAACTATAAAAATAGTAATAAGTAGAGTATTTGAACTATTAAAATATAAAATAGTAAAATGACTTATAAATATAATAGAGATGACTATAAATGTATTAAATATATAAAAAGTTACTCTTTTACTCATCAACAAACTATATCCAAGATAGAGTATCCAACTTTTTTGATATTTATAATTTTATCCTTGCCTACTATCTCCCTAACTTTAGATATATATAATCTCAAAGCCCCATCACTATGAGCCTCTCCATCACTCCAAAGCCATCTTATTATATCATCTTTTGTTACAGTTTTATTATTATTATTGATAAAAAACTCTAAAAGCTGTATCACTTTGAGTGGATACTTTATCTCTTTTTGATTATAATAAATCTGTCTATTATCAAAATCAAAAGAGTGATTTGAAGATAATTTTACAATATTATCAACTCTACTTGTCCGTTTCAAAATAGCATTAATCCGTAATATAAGCTCATTTAATTTAAAAGGTTTTCGTAAATAATCATCACAACCCGATGTAAAACAACGACTAAGAGTCTTATCATCTCTATATGAAGTGAGAAATATTGTAGGAGTATAAATAGCACTATCTCGCAAAATATTAAGCAGTTCTATACCATCTATTTTGGGTACATTTATATCAAAAAGATACAAATTATAACTATTTTTATAGATATAATCCAATGCCTTATCACCATCACAAACCAAATCCACATCAAAATTTAACTCTTCTAAAAAGTCTATCAAACTATATGCAAAAAGTTTATCATCTTCTAATAATAATAATTTTCGTTTAATTTTATAGCCCTACTAATTTGGATTAACTATATAATAACTTGCTATAAACAAAATTATAGTAATAAGTGTATATTTCAAACTTCTTGTCATAAAATTAATCACTTGACATCCTGTACATGACAATCTTGTTGTTGCTTCATATTTGGAGTATGCAAAATATATAATTACCAATAAAATAGATACTATTGATGCTATTTTATCATAACCAAAAAGATTATTTAGTGTATCTGTAGAGGGGTTGAATATTGGGGCAAATAGTGTTAGAAACTCTAAAAATAGTAGTTTTGATGACATACTCATAAAGTATTCACCTCGTGAGAGATTATCATAAGATTCAAATGAGCCTTTGCTACCTTTTCCTGCTAGTTCATTTTCTATATCTTTTCTACCCTTAGGATTAAATTTATGAATAAATGAACTTCCATATATATAATCTATTTTTCTTTGGATTAATGGAGATAATTCACCATCTACAAACATACTTTTATCATTTCCATATCTATCTTGATAAACCATTGTAAAGCTCTCATACCTAGTAATATCTTTGGCAATATTAGGTAGATATAGAGTCTCTTCTAAAGTAGTTTTACTTCCGTTGTGATTGACTATTCTAGGATTTATTATCTCTAAATATTCACCATCACTTTTTTTTATAATCATAGCACAAGCAGGGACTGCTATTTGAATAGCACTCAATCCATCTACTTTATGCTCATTCATTGTATCTTTCATATCCTCTAATAATTCAATTAATTCATCATCAAACACCCTAACATCAGTTGATACAATTCCTATTCTTTTATCTGGATATACTACCAAATCTCTAATCATACATCATTTCCTTTAGTTAAAAAACTTTTTATATTTTTTAATAATGAAGAGTTTATTAAAAAATTGGTAAAATTATAACATAAATTAATAATAGATACAAAAGGATAAAAAATGGATAAATTAGAACTTAATGATATATATGGATTAACCAATGAAGAGTCAGCAATTACAAAAGAGATAAAAGATTATCTAAATACAAATGATAGATTTTTAAGAATTAATTTAGATAATCATAACAATGCATCAATAATGATATATTCTACTTCAAGATTGCTTCTCTCTCAAACTATACCTGTATTAGCTAATTTTCAGTTTGTTGTAATTAATGAAATATCTAATCAAGTCCTTGATAATGATAGAGTATATTTTGTATCTAAGCTATCTATTGAGGTAAAAGATATAGATAAATTAATAGCTAATAAAACAAATATATCTACACTTATATTAAAAGTATTAAATGATGAGCTTAATATGTCTTGTCCTATATTTATACTCTCATATTTAGAAAATCTTGACTCTAAAGAGCTTCTGCTTCTTATATCTTTGGCTAAATATAAAGAGCAGTTATTATCATCCTCTTCATACCATGCTACAATAGCTATTTTTATCAAATATTCTAATATAACAAAACTTATATTAGATTACTTTATGGAGAAATTCTCACCAACTATTTCAAGAAATTTAGAGACTAAAGAAGAAGCTATATTAGAGGCATTAACTGATGTCAAAGCTATTAGCGATGATAAAGTATTAAGGCTTATACTAGAGATTATTAAAAATATGCAACGAACAAACTATTTTTTAGATAGTGATATAATATCATTTAAAATTTTTACAGATAAAATCAATTATGAACTAGATGGAATTATCCCAAAAATAGAGGCATTTGTATATTCTCCTCAATTTAATGGTGTCCATCTTAGAATGGATAAAGTGAGTCGTGGTGGGCTAAGATGGAGTAATAGACATAATGATTATAGAGATGAAATAAAGGCTCTTATGATAGCACAAGAGGCAAAAAATGCTGTAATTGTGCCAAAAGGTGCTAAGGGTGGATTTGTTATCAATAAAGTAAATCCTACTAAAGATGAGTTTGTAAAGTATTATAAAGCTTTTATAAGCTCTCTACTTGAACTTGTAGATAATATTGAAGATGGTAAAGTAATAAAGAGAGAAAATATTGTTGCTTATGATGGTGATGATACATATTTTGTTGTAGCTGCTGATAAGGGTACTTCAACTATGAGCGATACTGCTAATGCTATATCTATAGAGAATAACTTTTGGCTAGGTGATGCTTTTGCTAGTGGTGGTAGTGTAGGATATGACCATAAAGCATTAGGAATTACAGCAAGAGGTGCTATCAAATCAAGTGAGAGATTTTTTATAGAAAAAGGCATTGATATTTATAAAGATAGTATCTCTATTGTAGGGACTGGGTCTATGAATGGTGATGTATTTGGTAATGGGCTTATTGAGAGTGATAAGTTTCTACTAATTGGAGCAATTAGCCACAAAGAGATATTTATAGACCCTACTCCTAATGCTAAGATTAGTTATGATGAGAGAGTAAGACTATTTCATGAAAATAACTCTAGTTGGAGTAGCTATGATAAATCTAAAATATCAAAAGGTGGAGGAGTATTTAAAAGAGCTTCCAAAAAAATAACTCTTACACCAGAGATTAAAGAGCTACTTCAAACTTCTAAAAAGAGCCTAAATGGTGAAGAGTTAGCCAAAGGATTATTAGGGCTTAAAGTAGATATGATTTATCTAGGAGGGATTGGAACATATTTTAAATCTACAACTGAGAGTAGTGGAGATATTGGAGATAAAGAGAATGAAAACTTACGCCTAAATGCCGATGAGATTAAAGCAGATGTAGTATGTGAGGGTGCAAACCTTGGTATGACATTAGAAGCTAGAGTAGAGTTTGCATCATTAGGTGGTAAAGTCAATCTTGATAGTATTGACAATGGTGCAGGTGTAAATACAAGCGACCATGAAGTTAATATGAAAATATTTTTGGAGAGTTTAATTGCAAAAGGTTCAATCAAACCTGACCAAAGAGATGAAAACTTCAAAGACCTTACAGATTTTGTAGTAACTAATGTTTTAGAAACAAGTTATCTTCAAGCCCTATCAATATCTCTTGATGAGATTAGAAGCCAACAAAATATAGAAAAATTTAAAAAAACTATTCATGTATTAGATATGAATTTAAGCTACTTTAGTAGAAAAAATTTCCATATTCCTAGAGATGTAGATTTTGATGATATTATATCTGATGGTAAAATTGTTCGCCCTACTCTATCTTTACTTACTTTATACTCTAAAATAGTAATAGAAAATATATTAAAAACAAGTGATATGGTAGAGAGTAGAGAGTTTGATAGATATATATTTAGATACTTTCCAAAACATCTTCACCTTACATATAAAAGTAGTATCAAGCACCATCCTCTTAGAAAAGAGATTATAGCAATTACTATATCAAATGAGATTATTAATAATTATGGAGCAACATTTGTATCTGATTTAGTAGATATTGGTGTAGATAACTTTTTAATTAAAATCAAATCATACCTATTGAGTGATAAGCTATTTGATGGAAAAAAATTTAGAGCTAATTTATACCATAATGATTTTGAAGTAGGTGTAGATAAACTATACTCTAAACTGTTAAAATTAGAAAAAAATATAGACTATACACTTAAAAGTATCAAGTTTGATAATCAATTAGAGTTTGCTACAATTTGTGAATATAGAGATGATATGTTGGATATTTTAAAGTTATTAGATGTAAATAATGATGATACATTTGAGTATATTAAACTTATAGCATATATAGTTAAAATCCAAAAACAATCAAATATTAGCTTTAGAGATGCTGCACAATTGGCATTTGGAATAGTTCAAAAACTTGATTTAGTCCTATTGATGCAAAAAATGGAAGAGGTGAATGCACCATCAGATATACAAATCAAACTTAAATATCAACTTCTATTAATTATAGAGAGAATTATAGTTAATATTTCAAGAGATACAATTAAATTTAAACTAGATAGCCAAAATATACCACAAGCAATAGAGTCTATATTTGCCAATGAGTATAAACTTGATAAATTTATAGAGATAAAAGATAATTTTATGAACTCCAAAGAGAACTCTTTGATGGAGAGTACAATAGTGGTAAATGAACTACTACTATTAACATAAGTTATGCCTTATATTTCTTAGCCATAGTATCCAAATTAAGTGAGGGATTTAGCAAAATATACCCCTCACTAATAGTTATAATAAGATATTTAACATCATTAACTATTAATCAATTTACACAACCAAAACTCACTATATTTATTGAATATCGCATCTATAAGAGTTTTGAGTTCTACCTCTATATCTCTATTTGATAAATCTATAATAAGTTGATAAATAGTCTCATAGATTACTCTATTTTCTCTATCCATTATTACAAATCTACCTCTCTTAGAGTTATCTAGCTTGTCTTGTTCGCCTTTAGATACTTTACCTCTAATTGCACTCTCTCTAGCATCTCTAAATAGTCTAAAGTAAAACTCTTCGTTATTTACAACAAGTTGATTAAAGTTTTTAATCCTGCCTACAAATTGCCTACCCTCTAAATGTAAAAAGCCTACTACATATCTATACTTTGATGTAATTATTATAATATGTTCTGGTAGTACCTTTTTCATTTTGAAAAAATCTAATTCAAAACTATATAGAGAGTCTATTGATTGTAGAATAAACTTTAATTTATCAATATCATTTTTATCATCAATAATAGATTTTCTCTCATACTCTTTTAGTTTTTGATTATATATGGTATCAATATAACTATCTATATTAAAGTCTATTTTACTGCTTTTTGGTGTCTGTTGAATATGATTTAGAGATTCTAAATGCTCTACTCGTTTAAGTAGCTGTTCAAACCTACTCTCTAAGCTAATATCTATCTCTTTGGGTAGTGGGATATTATGAGTATAGAATTTAAAGTAATCACTAGCACGATTAAGAACCGAACGGATTGAGTTGTGTTGTAAAATATCTTCATATTTAAGATTATCTACAAAAATCGTATCAAGGTCAATACCATATTTAGATGCTCTATCTTTGAGCATAATTTTTAATTTATTACTTGGTGGTCGTTCTAATATTACTCTATTTTTACCAATTAAATCTATAATAGAACCATCAAAAAGAGCCTCATACTCTCTCCAACGATTAGGAAATAGGTTTAAAATTATTAGAGAATTTGGAGTATTTGTGATAAGTTCTTTTATATTTTGAGCAAATGCTATAAGCAACTCTTTATCACTACTCATAGCCTCTAATTGGTCAAAAGATATAATCAATGGCTCATCAAAAATAGATATTTTACCAAATAGAGATATAGCTTTAAGAGAAAATTCTTCTAAATTTATATCCTCATCTAATGCTTCTAATCCTACACTATGGAGTATATCATCTTCCAAATCTTTACCACTAAGATAATTGATTATAATATCTTTTCTATTTTCATCTTTATAAAATGTATATTTGATAAGTGCTTTAAAGATATTAATAGATAACAAATCATTACCATAAACACCTCTATACCACTTCAACATAGTCTTTTCCAAAGAGTTCCAATTTCGCATCTTATTATCTGTGCCATCTTTACCAAATCGTGTATAGATATTGAGATGATTTTGAGTCAAGACATCTATTACTTTTTGATTTTTGGAGTTTTCTATGATAATAGCTGAAAATGATTTAGCTAATAGATAATCTAATTGAGAGTATGGAGAGTTATCAATCTTTTGGATAAAAGACTCTAATATTTTGCTATAAGTGTGAAATAGTACTCTATCTTTGTTGTTTGGCTTACCTATAAAAAGAAATCTATTTGTAGCAGAGACTCTATTTAAAAATCTCATCATAAGATGTGTCTTACCGTTCCCTGCTTCACCAATTACCAAAGCACTTTTACTTTGAGAGTTGGTATCATTTTTAATCTCATCTATCAAATTTAGTAGAGTCTTAAACTCATCTTGATACAACATCTTATCATCAAAATGCTCTTGGAATGGATTATCTACCTTAGAACTACTAAAAGGATTAACCTTTTGAGCAATCTCTCTACTCTTTTCTATATTTAAAAGCTTGTTATATAGTAGATATGTAAATCTAGCATCATAAGAGGCACGATGTGCTAAATCCCTATTAAAATATTTATCATTATACTTCAAAAATAGATTTTGAGATAAAATATCTAATGAGTGAGGATATAAATTGGGTATAAGTTTTTTAGACTTTTGAACAGAACATATAGTTTTAAGCCTAATACTTTTACCAATAGAGCGATAACTATTTCTTAAAACTTTACTATCATGTGTAGCATTATGAGCTATAATTATATGAGAGGTTAAAATAGGTTCAACCCTATTTAACACCTTTTCTAAATTATCCTCAACAAACTCTTCAATAATCAACTCACCACTACTATCAATAATAGCAATTTCAGTAATTATATCCTTGCCCTCTGTATCTATAACTATATAATCCATATTTTACCTATCTAATCCTCATCCTCATCACTTTGAGCTGGATTTACAATTTTGGCTATCATAATTGATATTCCATATAGTATTATCATAGGTCCTGCCATTAGTAGCTGTGTAAGTACATCAGGTGGAGTAAGAAGTGAAGCTAATATAAAAATAATAATTACAGCATACTTAAAAAATGATTTCAATGATTGGTCTGTTACAAGCCCTAATACAGCAAAGAAAAATGTAATTACAGGAAGCTCAAAACTAATCCCAAACCCAACCATAATTTTGGTAAAAAATCCTACATACTCCCCAATTCTAGGAGTTACAGTAACTATAGTATTACCAAAATTTACTAGAAACTCAAATCCAAATGGTACAACTACATAATAGGCAAATGATGCACCCATCAAAAACATTATAGTCGCAGATGCTACAAATGGTACTACCATCTTTTTTTCATTATCATAAAGCCCAGGTGCGACAAACATCCAAAATTGCCAAAATATAATAGGAAGTGCTAATATAATACCTGCAAAAAATGCCACTTTGATAGCTGTGAAAAATGCCTCTGCTACACCTGTGGCTATCATCATCTGTTGCCCCTCGGGCATAGCATCAAGTAGGGGTTGTTTCATCCAATCTAATATTGGTTCATAAAATATAAACGATATACCAAATAGTACAATGATAGATAATACAGAGTATGCTAAGCGTGTTCTAAGTTCTGCTAAGTGTGGTTTAATTCCCTCAAACATTATTTAACCTCTTCTTTTATATCATCTTTTTTAGATTTTTTTGGCTTTTTTTCAAATGTAATAGCCTCCTGTTTTGGTTCTATACTACTACCTTTTTTCTCTTGAGCCATCACTTCATCAAGACCTAAATCTATATTTTTAAAGCCATTTAAACTGTTCGTCATATTATCCATATCAGCTTTATATTTCATAGCCTCTTCTTTAAGTTCTCCTACTTGTATCTCTGCATCTAAAGCTGACTTAGCCTCATTTACACCCTTTTTGATACCTTTGATAAACTTTGCTATCTCTACCATAGCAGTAGGAAGTTTATCTGGACCTAAAAATAGTATAGCTATCACTAATACAAGTATTATCTCTGTAAAACCCATTCCAAACATATATTAACCTTTGATATTTATTGCACCATATTTTGATAAAACTATATCATAATAATGATAAGATATAAGTAGAAAAAATTGTTAATCTAATTATTTTAATGATATAATCAAAATAAACTAAATTATAGGAAAATTTATATGTCAAAAAAAATAGCATCAGCAAGAATATCAACACAAAGTTCAGCACTACTTCAAGAGTTAAATCAATCTTTACCTTTTGATAAGGTTTTATATCAAGAGGATATCAAAGGCTCTCTTTCACACTCCAAAATGTTATACAAACAAGGTATAATCTCAAAAGAGGATTACAAAAGTATCAAACAAGCACTAAAGCAGACAAGAGATGAGATAAAAAGTGGTAAATTTAGCCTTGATGGAGATGATGAAGATATTCATATGGCAGTAGAGGGAAGAGTTACTCAAATAGCAGGAGATAGTGGTAAAAGACTGCATACAGCAAGAAGTAGAAATGACCAAGTAGCAGTTGATTTTAGACTATATGTCCAAAAAAACACTCTAAATATAGCTTCATTACTACTAGAAAATATCAAAACTTTTACAAAAATAGCATCAAAGCATACAGAGACACTACTCCCTGGTATGACACACCTCCAACATGCCCAACCAATTAACTTTGGCTACCATTTAATGGCTTATGTAAGTATGTTTAAACGAGATTATGAGAGATTTATGGACGCTTATAATAGAAATAATCTATCTCCATTAGGTTGTGCTGCATTAGCAGGTACTCCTCATAATATCAATAGAGAGATGACAGCAAAAGAGTTAGGATTTAAAGCACCCACTCTAAATTGTCTTGATAGTACAAGTGATAGAGATTTCGCACTTGATATTTTATATAATATATCTACTATGATGATGCATATTAGTCGCCTTAGCGAAGAACTTATCTTATGGTCATCAAGTGAGTTTGGATTTGTAACTTTAAGTGATGCCCACGCAACAGGAAGTTCTATTATGCCTCAAAAGAAAAACCCTGATATTCCAGAGCTACTAAGAGGAAAAAGTGGAAGAGTTTATGGTAATTTAATATCACTTCTAACAGTTATGAAATCTCTACCATTAGCATATAACAAAGATATGCAAGAGGATAAAGAGGGTGTATTTGATAGTGTAAGGACTGCAACTCTATCTCTAAAAGTATTAAATGAGATGGTAGATATGATGAGAGTAAATAGTGATAAGATGAAGAGTGCTTGTATGATAGGACATCTTAGCGCTACTGATTTGGCTGATTATTTGGTAAGAGAGATTAATATGCCATTTAGAGATGCCTATCATATTACAGGTTCGGTGGTAAATTTAGCAGAGAAAAAAGGGGTAGATATATCTCAACTCAATATCCAAGACTTACAAAAAATTGATAAGAGAATAGGTGAGGGTGTAGTAGCATTATTAGATAATAAAGCATCTATGAATGCTAGAAATTCACAAGGTGGTACTGCTACAAGTGAAACCAAAAAGCAGATTAAGAGTATGAAGAAGTGGATTAAGAGAGAGAAATAATTTATATATTTAATTTAAATTGGGAGATAAAAAATAGTGAGCAAAAAACAGAAAAAAGTTATTTTAATAGGAAATTTTTCAGTGGGTAAAACTTCATTAATTAGGCGATTTGTTGAAAATAGTTTTAGTGATGAGTATATTAGTACAATAGGAATGAAAATATCAAAAAAAGAGATTAATATTAATGATGATATTATAATACTTTTGATATGGGATATAGAGGGTGCAGTAGATAAGATAAAAAGGGTAAATAAAACCTATATGAGAGGTGCGAATGGTGTGATTATTGTGGCTGATATTACCTCAAATGATATAAAAGATGATATTATCTCTCATCTTAATGACTTTTATAGTGTAAATAAAGAGAATATCCCTGCTATTATAGCTATAAATAAAATTGATAAAAATATGAATTTTAGAATAGCTATTAATGATATAATTGAGAGTTACCCTATGATATTAGATAAGTTTTATACATCTGCTAAAGATAGCTTGAATGTAGAACCTATGTTTGAACTTTTATCAAAAGAGATGATAAAGTAATGGAGTACTTTGATGAATTATGTCTTTTGATAACCAAAAAATATAATATTGATTATATTGTGATAGATAAGAATTTTATTATCAAAGAGTTTTCTGATGGCATTATCAACTTTAGTGATGATATATCTAAAGAGAGAGATATTAGAGACTCTTTTTATGAGTTTATAGGATATGAAGAGGATATTAAAGGTTTAAAAAATGAAGATAGTTTTGAACTTACTAAAGTGAATAAAAATAGTTACTATATTGATATATATCTACAACCTGTAAAAAATCAAAAAGATATAATTATTCTTATTGAAAATATCACCCAAAAAGTAAAAGATGAACAGTTGATATGGCAAGATAGAAATAATAAAGCACTTATGATAAATAAAATTTCTGATGATATAAAATTACATAAAAAATCCAATGAAGAGTTGATAAATATTGCTCATAAAGATGCTCTTACAAGGTTTTTAAATAGATTAGGATTAAATCTTAAATTAATTCAATTAATAGAATCCAAAGAGGAGTTTATATTGATGTTTTTGGATTTAGACCATTTTAAATATGTTAATGATAATTATGGACATTATATAGGTGATATTTTATTATGTAGTGCTTCTGATAGATTAAAAAAGGTATTACCAACAGACTCTATATTAGCAAGATATGGAGGAGATGAGTTTATTGTAATAATATTTGATATAGAAAATAGAAATATAATTGCACAGAATATAATTGATACTATAAGCAAACCATATAACATAGGAAAACAAAAACTAAACATAGGTGTTAGTATTGGGATAGTAAAAGCTTCTCAAGATAATGTACTAAATCCAAATGAACTTATTAGTAGAGCTGATGAGGCTATGTATATATCTAAAAAAAATGGTAAAAATAGATACTCTTATAATAGTTAATTCCAAAAAATATCATATTTAATAAATCATAACACTCTATTAAGAAAAATATGTTATAAATATAATTAATATATTAAATTAACTAAAGGAAGAATAAAATGATAGATAATAATAGATTATTAAAACCAAATAGAAAGTTAGCTAAGAGTGCTAGAATTAAGAATATGTGTGAATATCAAGCATTACAAGATGAAGCGATAGAAGATTATGAAGGATTTTGGGGTAGATTTGCCAAAGAAAAATTAGATTGGATAGAGCCATTTAATAATGTAGTAGATGAATCAAACTTTCCATTTGTCAAGTGGTTTGATGGTGGTAAATTAAATGTATCTTCTCAATGTATAGATAGACATCTAAAAGATAAAAAAAATAGAGCCTCTATTATATTTGAGGGAGATAGAGGCGATAAACAGATTATCACATATTTAGAGCTTTATTATAATGTAAATAGATTTGCAAATCTACTAAAAGAGGATTTTGGAATTAAAAAGGGAGATAGAGTTGTAATCTATATGCCAATGATACCTGAATCTGCTTATGCGATGTTGGCTTGTGCTAGAATTGGGGCTATTCACTCTATTGTATTTGGTGGATTTAGTGCCGAAGCCCTTAGAGATAGAATTATAGATGCTGATGCGTCATTGGTAATTACAGCAGATGGGGCATATCGCAAAGGTAAGCCATATATGCTAAAGCCAGTGGTTGATAATGCCCTAGCAGATGGAAGTTGTGTAAAAAAGGTACTTGTAGTTGAGCGAAATAATGAAGATATAGATTGGGTATCAGGTAGAGATTACTCATATAATGAACTTATCAAAGAGAAAGCACCCACTTGCGAACCAGAAGTTATGGATAGTGAAGACCCTCTATTTTTATTATACACAAGTGGAAGTACAGGTAAGCCAAAAGGAGTTCAACACAACTCAGCAGGTTATATATTATGGGCTCAAATGACTATGGAGTGGGTATTTGATGTCAAAGAGGATGATACTTATTGGTGTACTGCTGATATTGGTTGGATTACTGGACATACTTATATAGTATATGGACCTCTTGCGATGGGTGCTACTACTGTAATGTTTGAAGGAGTTCCGACTTATCCTGATGCTGGGCGACCTTGGAAAATGGTAGAGGAGTATAAAATCAATCAATTCTATACAGCCCCAACTGCTATTAGAGTACTACATAAAATGGGTGAAGATGAACCATCTAAATATGATTTATCATCTCTAAAAGTATTAGGTACAGTAGGCGAACCAATTGACCCACCTGCTTGGAAATGGTATTACGAAGAGGTAGGAGATTCTAAATGTGCGATTGTTGATACATATTGGCAGACAGAGACAGGAGGACATATAGTATCACCTCTACCTTATGCTACACCTATCAAACCATCTTGTGCTACTCTACCACTACCTGGGATTATGGCAGAGATTTTAGATACCGATGGAGATAGAGTAGAGGTAGGAGAAAAGGGATTAATGTGTGTAACTCGCCCTTGGCCATCAATGATAAGAGGAGTTTGGGGAGATAAGGATAGATTTGTTAAATCATACTTTGGAGATGTCAAAAAAGATGGCAAAGCTGTATATTTCACAGGAGATGGTGCATTATATGATGAGAATGGATATATCACAATCACAGGACGAACTGATGATGTAATTAATGTAAGTGGGCATAGAATGGGTACAGCAGAGATAGAATCAGCTATTAAAAAATGTGATAAAGTAGCAGAGGTAGCAGTAGTAGGACGACCTCACTCTATCAAAGGTGAATCAATATTTGCCTATATTGTAATGAAAGGTGATGATACTCTAGCCACAGAAGTAGAACTTATCAAAGAGATAAATGGATATATCAAATCAGAGATAGGTAATATTGCCATTTGTGATGAGATGGCATTTGTTAGTGGATTACCAAAAACAAGAAGTGGTAAGATTATGAGAAGAATACTAAGGGCTATTGCTAAAAATGAAGAGATAACACAAGATATATCCACACTTGAAGACCCTACTGTTGTAGAGAAGATTAATAATATTGTAAATGGGTAGATTAAAATCTATTTAGAAATAGAAGAGATTATTAATAATTAATCTCTTCTATAATAAATCCCAATAATCATATATATATTTTATGAAAAATATGATATAATTAAAAAAGATTGATTAAAAGGAAAAAAATGAAGATTATATCTACACTTCTTAAGACAACTATGGCTATTACACTATTTAGTTCTATCACTACTGCAAAAGAGATTTCTACTCATTGGGGTTATACAGGAGATAGCTCACCATCTAAATGGGCAGAGCTTTCACCAAAAAATCAAATGTGTGGTATAGGTAAAAATCAATCACCTATTAATGTAACTACTTCACTAGATGCTGACCTTGAAGCACTTGAAATTAAATATAGTAAATCATCTTCTACTATTGTAAATAATGGACATACAATACAAGTCAATATCAAAGATGGTGATACTTTAGGTGTAGATGGTATATCTTTTGGACTTAAACAGTTTCATTTTCATACACCAAGTGAAAACAATATAGATGGTAAATCATTCCCACTAGAAGCACACTTTGTACATCTTGATAAAGATGGTAATATTGCTGTTTTAGCTCTTATGTTTGAAGAGGGTAAAGAGAATCCAAACTTAGCAAAAATTTGGGCAAAAATACCAATGGAAGCTAATAAGAGTGATGATTTAAATTTAGAAAATATAGCAACAAATCTTATACCTCAAAATAGAGATTATTATAGATTTAATGGTTCACTTACAACTCCACCATGTACAGAGGGTGTAAGATGGTTGGTACTAAAAACTCCAGTTACTATATCTAAAGCACAAGTAGAAAAGTTTTTGAGCGTTATGAAACACCCAAATAATAGACCTATTCAAAATAGTAATGCAAGAGTTATTATTAAGTAATAAATTATATATAAATTCTGATACAACTTTTTAAATAGTAGTATCAGAACCTATCTCTACATAATGTAATTTCAATCCACTACTACTCATTACAAATCCACTTATCTCTATTTCATTATTATGCACCATTTTATGATGAGTTTTACATAGTGGTATTAGATTATATTTATGGTTTTTATGAAAATGTCCAATATTACCATCACTATTAGCATCTTTTTGTGGTTTGATATGGTGTATCTCTTCTACTAGATTATGACATAAAGCACACTTATCAAGATGTAGTTTTTTATTATATCTATTTTTGGATACTCTATTTAACCCCTCTCTAATCTTATAAGCATTACTTAAAAACTCTCCATCTAAGTGCATAGATTTAGCAAACTCCAATCCATATAGACTATCTCCCATTCCAAGCTTTAATACTCTATCATATATAAGTTCATCACTATCTTTATCATACTTAATCCCAAGATGTAAAAATATTAATTTTGATGCCTCTTTTATCTCTTTTATATCTTGAAGTTGATGTAGATGAGAGGCAAATATAAATGTAGAATTGAGAGATAATAGTTTAAGTACAGCACTTGAAACTATTGCTAATGCTGATGATGTCTCTGTTCCTTGTGATACCTCATCTCCTAATATAAGAGAGTTTTTATTGGCACGATTAAATATATTTTTGAGTTCCATCATCTCAATTGCAAATGTTGAGAGTCCTTTATATAGGTTATCTTTAGATACTATTCTTGTAAATATCTTCTCATATAATCCAAATCTAAGTTCAACAGCAGGTACAAAAAATCCACTTTGGGCTAATATTATAGATAATCCTATACTTTTCATCAAAGATGATTTACCAGATGAGTTTATACCATATAACATTACACCATAAACATCTCTACCTCCACTACCATTTAGCGTAATATGAGAGTGTTTTGTATCTCTAGCCTCTCCTAGATATATATCATTTGGGATATATATTCCATTCTCATCATTTGCTTCTATTATAAGGTGTCTTAATCCTATCGCTTCATATACTCTATTTTCATCTATTATTGGTCGACTCAAATTTAGAGTATTAGCTAATTTTGCAGAAGATAATCCTACATCAATTTGAGCAATTTTTTCTACTAATTGTTCTTGTGTAAGAGAGAATTTTCTATCAATATCTGATATACTCTCTTTATATCTAAGTTTAACAAGAGATATTAATTTAATCTTGTTTAACTCTATTTTATCTGTTATATCATCAAAAAGTTTAGAGTATATTTTGACACTATTTCGTAGATATTTATATGAGAAATCTTTGAAAAAATAGTTTTGACCCTTGATAGATATAAAAGACTCTTTTAATCTACTCTCAATCAGCGTAAATCTATTTTTGGTAAGAGATAGATAGTATCCCTCATTTTCACTATAATTTAGAGATACAAAATTACTACCCTTTTCAAATAGAGATTCTATATATTTAGATACCTCTTCAATCTGTAAGAGTTCATCTCTATTTTGAGATATAATTATATCAATAGATGGATATATATCTTTGTGAAATATATTATCATCAATCTTTTCAAAATTAAATTTAGCACAAATATCAAGGTCAAATATAGAGTTGATATATTTATTCATATCTTGTGTATCTACGATTAATCTACTATCAATAGGTATTAAATTAGCTTGACAAATCTCAAAAAGCTTTAATATCGCATTTAAAGATGTTGATATATAGGTGAGTTCAAATGGATGAAGTTTAGCTAATTTAATCCGTCTTGATAATCTCTCTATATCATAAACATCTCTTAAATATCGTTCAAACGGCTCAATATTTTTCATTAATTTCTCTACTAAATCATATCTTTTTTCTAATATCTCTTTGTCATATAAAGGATTTAATAATCTCTCTTTAAGAAGTCGCTTACCAAAAGCCGTAGAACTTTTATCAAATAATTTAAATAGTGTCATATCTGATGGATTTTGGCTTACCACTCCAAGTTGTTCTAAAGCATTATTACCAATATATACATATCTATTACTTCCCAAAAATTTAGGACGATATAACTTTTCTACAATAGATTTATCATGAGATATAATAAAATCAATCAAAATAGCCAAAGATTGAGAAGCATAAGGATATTTTTCTAAATCTAAATATTCAATAGCAGATAAAAAAGAGTTAATATTATAAGCTTGTTTAAATAGTTCATTTTGCAAAGATACTTTTATTCGTTTTTTATTGATAGTATGGTGAATACTTTTAAGTTCAAGGTAATTTAATACCCACTCTTTATCAATCTTACTATTCTCAAAGCTCAAAATCATCTCTGTGGTATTATGACTTTGAAGCAGATTAAAAAGCTCATCTAAAGCATAACTTTTATCATCTCTAGTAGAGTGTATTTCATTGATAATACTCTTACCAGTCGTTACATCAATAGCACTATAACCAAGAGAATAGATACTATTATTGCTATCTATTACAACAGAAACAATATTACTCTCACTATCCTCATCTACAAAATCAAAATTTGTCCCTGGGGAAATTATATTAGATAAATACCTCTTAATATTAGGAGTCTCACCTTTTTGCTTGATAATCACAATTGTATATTTTTTAAAAGATATTAACCTACTCAAATACCTATCAATAGATACAGATGGAACACCTGCAAGTAGAGGATTAGAGATAGAATTTTCCAAAATAGATTTATTCTTACGAGTAAGTTGAATATTCAAAATATTAGCTATCTCTTTGGCTTTACCAATAGACAACTCTTCATTATCCACCTCATAAAGCTCATAAAATGAGCCAATCTCCATTAATATTATAGTATCTTCACCATATTTCTCTTCAAGATACTCTTGTAATTCAAAATATATCTCTACTAATAACTTATCTCTATTAGAGAGTATTTTATCTATTTTTGTATTCAATTAGCCCACTTATTTTATTTTTTGGTAATTATAACAAAAATTAAATTTACTTAAATTGATATAACTTTACCTTTGGTGTAGGGTGTGTTTCTAACACATCAATTAAATATTTATATTTGGGATTAACTCGGTGCATTAGGAAATGCACCCTACTGATATTTTGATTGTAGTTAAGTTAATATAATATTATTTTTAATTATAATATCCCAAGAAAAATAAAAGTAAGGAGATTTATGAATATATTAAGACCACTTTCCAAAAAAGAGTTAAATAATTTTTTTGGAGAATACTCACTTAAAGTAATTCAATATTTTATGAATACATCACTGTTTGCTCAACCTGAAGTTTATAATGGCAAGGAAAGTTTAC
>JAMOOX010000036.1 GCA_027065045.1 Campylobacteraceae bacterium
GTAACTCTCTATCTTCAATATGAGTTCTATCTTGAATAATATTAATTACAATCTCTTTATCATCTCCAAAACTCTTGATAAAATTATAGTAGTTATTAATATTGGCAATATCATTTAATGGTACTCTAATTAAAAGTGATTTTACTCCCAACTCTTGGATAAGTGATTGTTGAATATCTCCCTTATCTAAATTTACACCTATTCCATAAAAATTCTTATTATGTTTTTGAGTACCTTTAAATAATTTCATAAATAAAATTGAGATTGGAAATATTATAATATTAGTAGCAATAAGTGGGATAAAATCCCAAATATGTTTTTTTCTCATATATCGTTTATATTTTTTATCTTTGATAGGATATGGTTGGTCGGAGTAGCTATCCCAAATAAATGGTGAATTCATATTATGATTCTTTAATATAAGCCTCTACAAATAACTTAACCTCTTCATAAATAAATGAACTCTTAAACTTATCTATCTTTCCACCACTTGCATTTGGGTGTCCTCCACCATTTCCAATAGCTTGTGCCATTTTTGATACATCCATTGTTCCATTTCCTCTTAGAGAGAAATTACCACGATAAGCTATATCCATATAGAAATTATAATCAGGATTTTCAATCAAAAATTTATTACCTATAATTGATGAGTTGCCTACTCCATATAAAAGTACACCTTTATATCCATTATAATCTATTGTAAATCTCTCTTTTTCTTGGCTTACTAAATCTACAACATATGAGGCTACAAGATTATCTTTGGTATCATTTTGTTCTTTTATAAAAAACTCTTTTCTCATTGAGTGTAGTTTATCATCTAATAAAATATTAGCATCATCTTTGCCAATTACAGATAATATATTAGATATTAAAGATAGTTTATACTCTCTATCTTGTGTAGGAAACATTGTTTTATTAAGCTCTCTTGCTCCTGAAATCATTCCTAAACATACTTTACCAAGTTCAAAATATTCACTCTTATCAAGCCATATATCAATAGCATTAATTACCTCTACAAGTTCATTAAACTCTTTTGATTTATCAAAGTTATATTTTTTGACTAGCCAATCATAAGTTATTTTTGTAGCACTTTTAGTCGTATCTAAATGATACCAACCATATTTATCAGCAGAACTTTCTCCTGTGGCGTGATGGTCTAATAACTGTAATGATGCACCAACCTTATCAGCTTGTGTCTCTATCCATCTTGACTCTTTTGGAGTAAGGTTCAAGTCTGTTATTAATATCATAGGCTTTTTTGCCCCACTCTTGAAAATATCTCTAATTATCTCTTCTAACATAGCAGATACTTCTGGCCCATAATTGGCATTATAACACTCTATTTTATCAAAATATTTTGTAGTTAGAAATTGGCAACCATAACCATCAAGGTCAATATGTGAAAGGTGAAAAATATGGCTCATTTAAGAATATCTCCTAGGGTAAGTTTGTTTAAAAAGGTATCTATCTCAATTTGAAATTTACTTAAAAATGGAGATATAGCACAAGTCCCAATAGTACCATTTGGACATGTATCGCTATAATGGGTACAATCAAATACAGCAGGAAATTTTCCCTCTGAAATAGAAATAATACTATACATACTTATATCATTTGGGTCTTTATTTAAAATAAAACCACCATTAACACCTTTTTTAGATTCCAAAAGTCCATTTTTAGCCAACTTTTGTAAAATCTTAGCCAAAAAACTTTTTGGAATTGATAGTTGATTAGATAACTCCTGCACTCCAATTGGTTTAGACCCCTCTGCGATAATGGTCAATGATAAAAGTGCATATTCACTAGCTCTAGTTAATAACATAAATACCTTTTAAATTTTAATTAAAACTATTTTACTCTAATTTATATTAGATATAGATTTGATATAATCGTTTTATAATTATTATGTTATCATATACAAACCAAATATTTAAGGAGTATTAATGAACCTAATTGAAAAAGAAAAAGAAGAAAAAGGTTGTTATGAGTATTTTATAACAATTTTATCTATTCCTTTGTTGATACTAATTTCAATAATGTTGAGTTATATTGGAATATTAGGCTTAAAAGTAGAGATTCATACAATAGTTGTAATATCTATTATATTTATAATTTTTGCACTATTTATCAAACACAATGCCAACTATGCAATATGCCAAATGAAAAATAGCTCTAATGATATGGAAAATTCTCTTAGATATGCACTAGAAAATAACTCACTTACTATTATGGGAGAGAGTAAATCAACTTTAAATATCCATGAGTATATTAGTGAGTATTACAAAGATATAAGAAATGATAATTTTGCACAGGTAGCTACAAGTATATTTCCTATGTTGGGTATATTAGGTACATTTATAGCTATTGCTATATCAATGCCTGATTTTAGTGTCAAAGATGTAAATTCATTAGACAAAGAGATTACAATTTTACTCTCAGGAATAGGTACAGCATTTTATGCCTCTATATTTGGTATATTTTTGGCTATTTGGTGGACATATTTTGAAAAAAGAGGAGTATCAAAAGTTGATAGATATATATTAGAATTAGAGAAATTATATAGCAAACATATCTGGGAAAAGAGTGAATTAATCAAACATCAACATCAACAAAATGAACTCAAAGACCAAGAGATTATCAAGACTCTCAAAGAGACATTTAGTTTAGATTTTATTAGAGATTTAAACGAACAATATATGAAAAATTTTAAATTAATTACAGATAACACAACAGAGGCATTTAGAAAGCTAGGATATACATTAAATGACTCTTCCAAAGATTTACGAGATACACTTGATAGAATAGAGCATTCACAAGAGAGTATAGATGCCGTAGAGACTATAAAGCATAGTATAGAGGATTTTAGCCAAACAGCCAAAACCTTATCTAAAACTCTTGATAAATTTGATAACTCTGTGGATAAAACTTTTGTAAAAATAGATAATGAGATAGGTGAAATAGTACATCGTTTAGGTGATTTTGCATCAATTATTAGCCAACAAAATAGAGAAATACAAGAGTCAATTCTTCTAAAGGAAAAAAAGCAAAAATATGAAAGTAGCCATTTAGATGTTTAGAAAAGAGAGCAATAGAGAGAGCAATTTTTGGATATCTTATGCAGACTTGATGGCAGGATTACTCTTTGTATTTATTTTACTTATTGGTGCAATTGTATCAAAATCTATAATTTTAAAATCCAACCTTCAAGCCAAAGAGGATAAATTAGAG
Source organism: Campylobacteraceae bacterium (assembly GCA_027065045.1). Lineage (GTDB taxonomy): Bacteria > Campylobacterota > Campylobacteria > Campylobacterales > Sulfurovaceae > FS08-3. The sequence continues at coordinate 3,229 of JAMOOX010000036.1, forward strand.
ATTGTTGAAAATACTCTAAATATCAAAGAGACAAAACTTCAAGAATTAATAGGTGAATTGGAGTATAAAAAAGATATTTTAAATCAACAAGATAGCACAATTACCACTAAAGATAGAGAGATTATCAAAAGAGATAATAAAATCAAAGAGGATAAAAAACTTCTATTACTCAAAGATTATGAGATTAAAAAGCTTAATCGTATGCTACTCCAACAAAATACAATCAAAGATAGATTAAACAATAAAATAGTAATAATCCAAAATATATTAGAAGATACAAATAGCACACTAAATAGACAAAACAAAAAAATAGAGGATTACAAAGATAAAGTAGTAGTATTATCTAATACCATCACAGATATTCAAAACAGTGTGAAGCTCAAAGATGAGAAATTATTAAATCTACTAAATGCACTTGATGAAAAAGATACCAAATATAATCAAATAGTAGCCAAACTTCAATCACAAAGAGCAAAAATCAAAACCCTCACAGGAATTAGAGTCAAAGTAATTAGCACACTTAAAAGAGAATTAGGAGATAAAATATCAATTGATGCAAGTGGGTCATTAAAATTATCTTCAAATATACTTTTTGGTGTAGGAAGTGCAAAATTAAAACCCAATGCCAAATCGCAATTAGAAGAGTCTTTTAAAGAGTATATCTCTACTCTTGTAACAAACCCAAATATCAAACCCCACCTTGATAAGATAATAATAGAGGGGCATACCGATAGTGATGGAGGATATTTATATAATCTTAAACTATCACAAGAGAGAGCATTGGCTGTAATGAATTATATTTTAACTCTTGATATTGTAGAAAAATATAATCTAAAACCTCTAATAGTATCAAGTGGTAGGGCTTATATGGACGCTGTTATAAATAATGGAGTAGAAGATAAAATGGCATCAAGAAGAATAGAGATTAAATTTAGACTCAAAAATAATGAAGCTATGAATGAGATAGAGAAGGTATTAGATGCCAATTAATTTCCGTCCATCAAAAATAAGACTCTCAAAATATTATATAGAGAAGTTATTAACCAAAGAGAAATCATTTTTACCACAAGTTGAAGAAGTAGTCAAAGAGGAGAAGCCAAAAAGTATGATTAAACGAGTTTTTGGCTGGATATTTAACCATTAATTTTATATTTTTTAGGTTATGATATAATTTCACCTTTTTAAATTTAGGAGCATTAATTATGAAACAAAATTTTAGAATATTTACAATGGGTTATATAATTTTATTGGGGTCTTTGATAGGGGCAGGGTTATATGCAGGGGCTGTGGTTGCACCTGTTATTTTTCATTCAGAGATATATTTAGGTTCAAAGATACTTTCACAATATCAAGAGGGGCTTATGATGAGTGCTAATTTTTATAAACTAAGCCTTTTTATTGATGTATCTATTATTACAATATTTGTATATGAGGGGTATAAATATAAATCTTTTGAGAGAGATAATATTACAATGGTGGCTTCATTTTTGGCTATCTCATCAGGGTTACTATTTGGTCATTACTATATGCCTGATATTTTATTGATGCTTCAAGGTGGAGAAGAGATGACAAAAAGTGTAGCATTTATCAATACTCATAAAGGTTCAGAATTGGATTTAAAACTATTTATAGTAGCAATTTTTGTGATACTTCTTAGAAATCTACAAAAGGCTCTTAAGTAATGGCTATTTGGGCAATAGGTGATGTGCATGGGTGTTATAGTAGTTTTATAAATCTATTAGATAAGATTGATTTTAATCCATCAAAAGATAAATTATGGCTAAGTGGAGATATAATTAATCGTGGTGAAGACTCTCTTAGGACAATAGAGTATATATATAATCTTAGAGATAGTATCACTGTGGTTTTGGGTAATCATGATATATCATTGATTAACGCATATTTTGGGATTAAAAAACCAAATAGTTATACAAGAGCTATTTTAGAATCACCAAAGGCAGATATATATATCAATTGGCTACGAAATCAGAAATTTTTACATATAGATAAAAAACATAAACATCTAATATCACATGCAGGAATTTCACCACAATTTGATATTGATATGGCACAAGAGTTTGCTTCAAATATAGAACTAAAACTTCGTAGTAATAATGCCAAAGAGTGGTTGGAGTCTATCTCTAAAATAAGAGTGGATAAATTTGATAAGTCTCTCTCTACTATAGAAAAGGAGAGATATATATTAGACTCATTTACAGTTATGAGGTATTGTTATAGTGATAATAGATTAGAGTTCAAAAATAAAGCCCCTTTGAGTTCTATCTTAGGAACAAACCTTAATACTTGGTTTAATAGTAAAAGTCGTAAAAAGATTAATTATAAAATTCTATTTGGACACTGGTCCACTTTGGGATATTATGATAATGGGGATGTATGTTGTCTTGATAGTAGTTGTGTATGGGGTGGTAGGCTAACAGCATATCGTGTAGATAAAAAGAGTAAAATAGTAAGTGTAGAGTCTAATCAAAAATATGTTGAGTAATATAAGGGATTAATATGCAAAAAGATATAGATATAATTAATAATCAAATAACACTAGAAAACAATCAAAATAGTATAGTTAAAAATATGTTGATAGCATCATCTATATTTGGAGTATTAATGATATTACCTTTTAGTGGTATAGAGTTTTTTGAAAAAGCTTTTGCACTATCTTTTATATCTATGTGGCTTTTTATATCATCTTTGGTTATTGCATGGATGTTTAGAGGACGAGCAAAAAAATTACAAAGTCTAATATCAGGGGAAAGCCTATTGGCTAATTGGGAATTAGATATAGATATGAAAAAGCAGTATGTAGATTATTTCTTTGTCCAAGAGAAAGAGAAGAATTTTGCAATATTTACTGTAATATCTATAATGTTTATTCTTATATTTGGTATTTTTATTTTGATTATTGATGATGGAAAGCTATTTATGTTTGGTGCTATGATTAGCTTTATACTCTTTATTGCACTATTTGCATTTGGAATGCCTCACTACTATCGTTATAGTAATCTCAAAGGTGATGGCAAAGTTTTAATTGGAAAAAAATATGCCTATATTAATGGATATTTTCATAATTGGGATTTTCCATTATCAGGATTATCTAATGTTAAGATTATGAAAAAGCCTTTTAATGGGATAAGAATTGTATATTATTATACAGATAGAACTCTAAAGCATAGCGAGGAGTTATTTATCCCTGCTAATGAAAATATAGATTTAGAGAAGTTAAAAGGTAAGTTAGAAACCACATAGATTGGATTTATCAACCCAATCTACATATTTTACTTCATATCTTCTATAAATTCACCCAATGCAAATTTGATAGTTTTACTATTAAATTGAGCTATTGATGATATTGGTAGTATAAATTGTGGTTCATTATCTGGCAACTCTACTCCAAAATCTTTTTTGAACATATAGCTTGTTACTTCAAAATTCATTCCAAATTTTTCTATATTATTATTTGGTTCTAGCCCCAAAGATTTGATAAACTCTTCCATTTTTTCATTTACCTCTTCTATTGGTAAGGCATCTATTTTGGTAATTGCAATAGCAAATGGTCTTGTAGCTAACTCTGATGAGTATCTTTTTAGTTCTTCTTTGAGTGTCTCATATTGATAACTCATCTCTCTATAATTTGCAATATCTACCATAATTAATAGTGTTTTAGTTCTCTCTATGTGTCTTAAAAATTCTAATCCCAATCCTCTACCATCACTAGCACCCTCTATAATACCTGGAATATCTGCCATCATAAATGAGCTATAATCATTTAAAGCCACCACTCCTAATTTTGGTGTAAGTGTTGTAAATTCATAGTTAGCTACCTCTGGTCGTGCATTTGAAAGAGTAGAAATTAGAGTTGATTTACCTACATTTGGATAGCCAACAAGTCCTACATCTGCAATTAGTTTCATCTCTAATCTTATATCTCTCATCTCTCCAGGAAGCCCTGGTTGAGCATAAGTAGGTCTTTGGTTTGTAGGACCTTTAAAGTGCATATTTCCCAATCCACCTTTACCACCATCTAAAAATTTAATTTTTTCACCCTCTTCTAATAAATCTAATAAAACTTCACCACTCTCGCCATCTACTATTTGAGTACCAGGAGGTACAATGATAGTAGTATCTTTACCTTTTCTACCATAACACTTTCTACCCTCTCCAGGTCGTCCATTTTCAGCTTTGATTACTCTCTTACCTCTTAATGCACTTAGTGTATCTGTATTATTATCTACTTTAAAAAATATCGCTCCACCTCTACCACCATCACCACCATCAGGACCACCCTTAATGACAAATTTCTCTGTCCAAAATGATACACAACCAGCTCCACCTTTACCAGAACCTACAGTTAGTTCTACACTATCTACAAACATCTATTACCTTTAAATTTTATCAAATATATTGATTTATATAGTTTTATATGGATTATATCACAAATTTATACTCAAATAACTAAATAAGATATTTATGGTATAATCAATTTATGGATTATATTATAAGGTTGTCTATATCTATTATCATTGTTACTTTTATATCTAGTTGTAGTATTAAAGTCCCTAATACTTGGAAAAATAGAATTAATATAAGACTACAACAACCACTATCATTATCATATAGTGAAATTGGTAAGGGGGCTACTATACTATTTTTACATGGCTTTGGTGAGAGTAGATATACTTGGAGATATGTAGCTAGGGATTTGGCTAGAAATTATAGACTCTACTCTCTTGATTTAAAGGGATTTGGAAACTCTCCCAAAATCAAAGATGGGTTATATTCTGTTTATGACCAAGCTATTATTGTAGATGAGTTTATCAAAAAACATAAATTAAAAGATGTTACAATTGTAGGACACTCTTTGGGTGGTGGGGTAGCTTTGGTATTGGCTTTGATGTCCAAAAAATATAATATATCAATCAAGAGATTAATACTTATTAATACAATGGCATATCCACAAGAACTTCCATCAATGCTAAATATGTTAAATACACCTATTATTGGAACATTAGGTATCTCATTAATACCAAATAGAACTCATGCGATAGAGGCATATAGATTTGCATTTAGTGATGATAGCAAGATACCCAAAGATGGTGTAGATGAGTGTGCTAAGATGATGGGATTAGATAATGCCAAATATGCTTATCTACAGACCGTTGGACAGCTAATACCTGATGATATAAATATTATGATAAAGATGTATAAATATATCAAAATTCCAACACTTATAATTTGGGGTGAAGATGATGTATCTATTGATGTCTATAATGCTTATAGATTAAATTATATTTTACCAAATAGTAGATTAAAAGTATTTGCTAAAGTAGGACATATCCCACATGAAGAAGCACCCAAAAAGGTTATCAAAGAGATTAGAAAATTTATGATTGAGGTTAAATAAATATATGTTTTATAAATTAATAGCATCTATCAATGATATGATGAATAATTTCAAATTATCTCCAAAAGCTAAAATTATTATGATAATTAGAATAGTATTACTTGTATCATTTTTTGTATTAGCATTTATTATCAAAAATGATATTAGTAGATATTTAATCCATGAAAATATGGATAAAGCCAAAAAAAGTGTACAACAACTATTAATTGCAAAAGATACTATTACAAAAGGGTATAGTCATAGTGATATAGTTGATAAATTAACAGATGATAATTATAATTTTTTTTGCTGATTTTATAGTATCTAATATTGCAAATAGTATGAGCAAAAGCTATGAGATGAATATCCACTATTTATCAGATAATAGTAGAAACCCTAAAAAACCAAATAGATAGGGAACAAAAAAGAATATTTGATAAATTAAAGTATAAAAATATCAATGAGTATTATGAGATAGATAGAAAAAGTGGTATGATTAATTATGCCGTACGATTAGATGTATCAAGAGATTGTCTTGCGTGTCATGGTAAAGTAGGTCAAGATGTAGATGACTTTATATACCAAAAATTCTATTCTAAATATGGAGATAAATCATTTAACTATAAAGAGGGTGATATGATAGGTATGGTATTGGTAAATGTACCAATGTCATCTGCTAAAAAAACAATATCACTATTAGGAAATACACTACTTCAATCAAGTGCTATAATAGGACTTATATCTGCAGTGATTTTGATATTTTTGATTAATAAATATTTTGATAATGATATAATATCACCACTCAATAGAATATCAGTTATTTTAGAAAACTATAAAAATGATTTTACCAAAACTCTACCAACTAATAAAAAAAACAGAGAACTAAATACCATCGCACTCTCCTTTAATCTATTAGTCAAAAGTATTCAAAGATTTTTAATCTTTTTTAAACGACGAGTATATTTATTACTAGATAATAATCAAAAATTAAATCAGATATTAGAGACTTTAAATCTAAACTTTCAAAAACAAAAAATTTTAAAATCTAGGCTCAAACAACAACTCAAAATTAACCAACATATTATTCATGGGATTAAATTAGATAGAGATAAGATGAAACTATCCATAGAAAGTATTCAAAAAGCAAATATAGAATATATCAATAATACACTTCAATCTAATAATTTATTAATCAATTACAAAAACCTACTAAAAGATAGTAGCAATAAAGAGTATATTAAAGTAGAATCTATGATAGAAAAAAATCTAAAAGAGATGATGAATATTTATGATAGTGAAAATAAATTTATAAAAGAGAATGAGATAAAAGATAGTCGTATAGATATGCTACTTTTAGAAGATGGTGAGATTATTGAAATTTTTAACGAGCTAGATAATCGCTCCAAAGAGAATATGAAAAAAATTGAAGAGTTAAATGAAGTTGCATTAGGTGTCAAAAATTCATTAGAAGAACTTTTTGTTGAAATAGAGTATTTTAAAGTAAAATAAGGTTGGTTTAAACCAACCAAAATATTTTAAAACTTAAACTGATACTGCATTAATATAGTATTATCTTTATATAACGAACCAACCCCTTTAAACCCTGCATCAACATCAGTTGCAACATAATTTAATTGAAGACGATGTTGATTTCTAGCTCTTCTACTCTTTCTATCCATTTTATCATTTTTGGGATTAATATAATAATTTACCCCCAAATATGTATTAACGGCATCAGACTCCACACCTGCAATAGTCTCTCTACCTCTAATATCTTTTACTGCTAACTCTACTTTATTATTAAAAGCATAAGTCCCACTAAGTGCAAGTGTAGTCATATCCCAACCAGCAACACCTCTAATATTCTCCACATCATAATACTCTGCTTTGATATTAGCTCTATCAAAATGAGAATCTAATCCAATATTAAGCACTTTATAATCAGGTGAATTACCAGTAGTATTACCATCTGCATTTGGAGTAACCCCATAAGAGGCTTCAAGATGAACTAATTGTGTCCAATCAAACATCAAACGCCCCATATATCCATTACCTACTTTTTTAATATCATCAGGAGATACAACAGCACCAGACCTACCTGTAGCACCAGTTATCATCACATCATATCCAAACCCTTTCCAAGGTCTCTCATGTCCCATCTCTAGCCCATTAACTTTGGCATTATTATCAAACCCAATATCACGACCAGATACCATAATACCAGTAGCTTTTTCAAATGCAAGTTTTTTATCAAAACCTCTTTTAACTACATCTAAATTCCAACCTGGAATTGTAAAGCCCATACCAACAGGAGTTTTCAAAACCCCTGCTTTAACCACAGCTGAGTTATTAAATTTATATGCAATAAAAGCATCTTTGATAATATTTGGTACTTCAATATCACCTTTACCATCTTTTGCAAAATCTACAGATACCTTACCTGCCAATGGACCAGAAAAGTACTTCCAACCAAGTCTAATTCTATCTACCTCAAATGCCACATTAGCACCATCACCAAACTTAACTCCAACTTGTGAAAAACCAAAGAATGAAGATTTACTTTTCCACTCTGCTAGTAGAGATGTATCATCTGCTATAGTTATACTTATTAGCATAGTTGTTACAATAGAGATGCTAATTGCTCTTTTTCTCATTTTATCCTCCTATATGTCATATTTTTTAATATTATAACATAAATCAACTTCTCTTTAAACTATTTTTATGATATAGCTTCTATTCGTTCTAACATCTTTAGATATATCTTTTTCATCTTCTCATAAACTTCTATTGAAATATTTATAGCCTCTAAAACATCATCACTATTATTTAGATATTCGTGAGTAAGAGTATTTCTAAGTTTTCTATAATCAATCAATAAATCTATCTTCTGTACTTATTTTATCATTTTGAAAAGAAAATTTAAAAAACCAACTACCACTTTTTTAAGATGTAGATAAAGGTATTCCAAAAAATATATTATTTGAAAACTTTTTAAATATAAGTAAGGGTCGCATAAAGTTATCACCCTTTCCATTTTGTTCAAATCCTATATTTTCTCCTATATTAGCCCAATATATTTCTCTCTGTTTTATTTGTGTAATTATCTTTTTATTATCTATTCTTTTTTTACTTCATGCCATTTATCAAATTCTTTCATAACCCCAAACTACTCTCTAAACTTTTAAGCTTATCATCTATACTTTTAATATATCTTGTTTCATACTTATTTATACTCTTTTAAACTATCTAATAATATATCAATTTCACTATTTATATCTTTTTGATTAGAGTTTTGATTTTGCAAAGCTTTTTCTATTAGTTCATCATCTAATCTATCAATCACAGCTATATTATAACTCTTAGCTATATTTATTTTATCTATATCTACACTCACTAAGACTACTGATGCTTTGGCAATTTTTGCTTCAATTGCACATTGAAGAGAATAAGTTACTACATTAGCATAAGACGAGATTTTATCTATATACTCATCTGATTGATAAATAAAGTTAAAAAACTTTTCTAACTCATCTTCATACCCTTGATAAAAGTAGTTACCCAAAAGTATATCAAAATTATTATCTTTAAATATCTCAAACATTTTTAAAATCTTTTTAGTAGAATCACTATCTCCATAAAAGAAAAGCACTCTATCTATTTTATTATGCTCTTTTTGATACTCCTTATCTACTACCATAGAGTTTGATAAATTTATAATCTCTTCTCCATAAAGAGATGTACTATTATCATCTACAACTCTAAATACTTTTTGATAATCATTGATAAAATTAGATATTCTACCTCTATCATCTTCAGGAGTATCAATAATTACTATATCACTCATATCTACTAATACATCTACATCTAAAATAGACTCTATAGTTGTACTTCTACCTATTCCATACTCCCTAGCTTCTAATCCTGCACGAAAATCATTTACTAATACCTCTACTTCAAAGCCATTAGACTCTAAAGCTTTGATAATTACTGCACCTCTTCGTACTCTCTCTAATCCATCTTTATGGTTTGTATATATATAGTAAAATATTTTCATTATTTAATCTTTACATTACATAAAGTAGCTTTGATATTAGTAGAAAAACCAATAGTTACATCACTCCAAGTTTTACCCTTGTGTAAATCATAACAACTTTCATTTATACTTTTTAAGGCTTTTTTACCATTGAAATCTAAAATATCTATTACACCTTTAGCAGAGAATATCTCATCTTTATATCCATATCTCATAGGAATAACAAGGCTTTGAGTATTTATTGTAATATTTACATCAATATACCCTTGATAAGCTCTTTTTTTATCCTCTCTCTTATCTGCTCGTATATCCATAATTTCACCACTAATAGAGCTATTTTCTAATTGATTAAAAAACATATCAACAAGAGTCTTATCTCTACCACTATTTTGCGTATCTATTTTAGATTTATTAATCACCACCCTAGAACCAACCAAAAGCTCTCTAAAGTTTTTACCCTCTTTTAGATTTGGAGTATATTTAAAATCAGTAAATCTACCCCCTACCCCAATCTTTGCCAATGTTTTATAAGCTTTCCAAGTGATATTTAAATCAGATGATTGGCTTAATAGACACCCATTAGAGTGTGCAAATATAGAGAACATACCAAGTGCTAAAATTATTTTTTTCATATTTATCCTTTTTATTTTTATATTAGCATAATTTTGATATATAAAAAGAATTACTTAGGTTACCAAAAATATTTATTAGGTTTTTCAGTAAATAATTTTAATAAAGTGAAGATTGATTTTTTCTTACTTGTTCTCATATACTATTTTTTATAACTCTATCTCCAAGGTATCTGAACGAGTCCCTTTAATAGGGGTTGTTGATTTACCTCTAACTGTATATACAAAAGATATTTTATCTTTGTTACTAATATTACCATTTGCACGATGTAGTAGCATAGAGTGAAATAGTACTACATCACCTTTTTGAAGTGTTGTTAATACTTTTTTATTTATAAGTGCTATATTTTTATCTCCATCATCTTTGAAATAATCTTTTTCATCAAATTGATTTGCTTCAAAGTGCATTTTATGGCTTTGTGGGATAAATTCTAAGACACCATTTTCACTATTTTCATCTCCTAGAGATAACCAAATACTCACAAGATTATTATCAGAAAAATGCCAATATCTTCTATCTTGATGCCATCTTGTTTGAGTACCTTTATTTGCCATTTTTGTCATAATTGAATTGTGATGAGCTGTTGTAAGGACTACTTTATCATTTAGTACTTGTTCTAAAATAGGACGGATTTTTATATTTTCCATCCAGTTTTTAAATATAATATCTCTATGATAAACTTGTCTAAGTCGTCTAATAGTCTCACTTTTGAGAGTGTTATGATTGCTATAATCTATAACATTGGTTCTATAATCTTTGGAGTTTTGATGATAGCCCTCTTCACTCTCTATTGGTTCAATGCTGTATTTTATATGAATTTTAGCAATATCTAGAATTGCATCACACTCTTTATGTTTTGCAAAATCTTTTAAAATCAAAAAGCCATTTTTATTAAATAGCTCTAACTCTTCTTTGCTTAAATTCATATTACATCCTTTTTATGAACCAGATACTCTTCTACCCCATTTAAATCTTTTACCATGGAAAGTTCCATCAAGACTTGTAATAACTACTTTTTTCTTTGCACTACTTGCATGAATAAATTTATTATGTCCAAGATAGATACCTACATGATTAACATAACCTCTTCTGCTTCTTGATGTATCAAAAAATACTAAATCGCCTTTTCTAAGGTTCTTTCTTTTGATATATTTACCAAATTTTGATTGAACTCTTGAATTTCTAGGAATTTTAAGACCATTTTTCTTACAAATATATTGTGTATATCCAGAACAATCAAATTTATAAGGTCCTGTTGCACCCCATACATATCTTTTGCCTTTATACTTTTTAGCTACTTTTGTGATATTGTGTTGAATTCGTTTATTGTAAGATGTTGCTCCGCAACTTGTGATTAGAAATGATGCCATAATTAACAGTAGATAGATTTTCTTCATTAACGCTCCTGAGTGTTTAATAATTTTTACTGTATCAATTTGTAGAATTTGTTTAGATACAAGCTTTTTAATGTTGATTAGAATTGTAGTAGTTAAGATTTAATGAATAGTAAACTCACTAGTTAACTATTCATTAACTAATTATACTTATTTATAAAGTTTATACTCTATAATTAGATGATATTTTCGTCTATTTGTTTTTTTAAGTACATACTCTTTCCAACTTGGAGTGATATGCTCTTTTGCCTCTTTAAAATCAAAATCGTGTAGAGAGCGAAACCCTTTGATACGAAGTTTACCATAGTTACCCTCTGCTGTTTTAAACATAACTACTTTACCTACTTTTATATCACTACTACTTATTTTACCATCTCTAAAGATAGGAAACTGTTTTAAATATGCCTTATCAATAGCTTCAAAACTCTTTTTGGTGATTTCAACCGTTGTCCCATTTTGTGGCATTAAGTTCCCTGTTTTACTATCAACTCTTTGCCAAAAAAAATCGTTTAATGAGCTACTTAATCCCTGTTTTCCACTCTCTACATCAAAAGTATAAGTACCTAAAAGAGTAACAACTTTTGAAGAGGTTACTTTAGTAGATTTTATACTCTTTTTTTCTATTGGTATATTTTTATTACACCCCAATAATCCAAATGCAATTAATATTATAAATACTATTCTTTTCATATCCACTCTATTTATCTATAATTATGCCAGTATGTTGGTTATCCATACGGTATTTTGATTTTT
>JAMOOX010000037.1 GCA_027065045.1 Campylobacteraceae bacterium
TATCAATCAAAAAGCATCAAAAGATGATATAAATAATTTAACAAAAAGTATCAATCAAAAAGCATCAAAAGATGATATAAATAATTTAACAAAAAGTATCAATCAAAAAGCATCAAAAGATGATATAAATAATTTAACAAAAAGTATCAATCAAAAAGCATCAAAAGATGATATAAATAATTTAACAAAAAGTATCAATCAAAAAGCATCAAAAGATGATATAAATAATTTAACAAAAAGTATCAATCAAAAAGCATCAAAAGATGATATAGAAGAATTAGATAGCATTATTAAATCAAAAGCTACAAATAAAGAGTTTGAATTATATATGCAAAGTGTAGGATATGCCAAAGATTATATGAAATTATCACAAAGAAATATGCAAAATCTTATTGATGAAGCTAAAAAAAGATTACCTAAAAAATTATTGAATAAAAAAGATTTATTATCTATTACTAATGAAGAAAAACATGAGCTTGACTCTTTTTATATTGAATTTGAAGATAGATTTAGAGGGAAAAGAGAAGATATTAAAGAAAGAGTAGAGGTATATCTTCCATATATTGAAGAGTTATCAACAATCAAAGATAATATTGAAATTTTAGATGTAGGTTGTGGTAGAGGGGAATGGTTAGAACTATTAAAAGATAATGGTTATAATAAAGCTAAAGGATTAGATTTAAATCGTATTATGGTTCAACACTCTAAAGAGTTAGGATTAAATGTAATAGAGGCTGATGTAATAGATTATCTTAAAAAACAAGGGAATCAGTCTCTATCTATTATTACAGGTTTTCATATTATAGAACATTTACCTCTTGATATATTATTGAAACTTTTTGAAGAGTCTTATAGAGTATTAAAAAATGGTGGTATGATAATATTTGAGACACCAAATCCAGAAAATTTAATTGTAGGTGCATATACATTTTATACGGACCCTACACATAATAATCCTCTTCCCTTTTCAACAAGTGAATTTTTAATTCAATATAGTGGTTTTAAATCTACAGAGATAAAAAGAGTAAATTACAATAATAGTATAGAACCATTAGAGAATAGACATTTAAATCACTATCTAAGAACTAGTGAAGATTATTCAATAATAGCATATAAGGTATAAAAATGATTGAAGCAAAAGATAGATATGATAAATTAACTTCTATTGTAAATAATAATTTAGCAGAATATAATATTAATAGTATTGTTTTTGAAAATTATGATAATTTAAATATTTCTATATATAATTATCCTTTAAGAAAATTATTGAATATAACTGAGGACAGGGAGTTTTTATATGAAGTTTATTATAAAATATTAGATAGAATTATAGATATAAATACATTAAATCATCTTTTATTAAAATTAAAAAATAAAGATATTAAAAGAGAAAAAATTATAAATAATATATTTAATTCTCCAGAGAGAAAAAAGAAAAATACAAATATAGATTTTGATAAATAGAGGATAATGATGATAATATATATAGATATATCTAATTATGTACTTACAAGAGCGCATACGGGTATTCAAAGGGTAGTTAGAGAATTTTTATATCGCTTAAATAGTAATGAGTATAATTTTGAATATAGAGTAATATATTATGACTCTAAAGGTAGTAAATTTATAGTAATATCTCATAATGAGCTTAATAATTTTTTAAATAACTCTAAGAATTATATTTTTGAGAATTTATCTAACTCTTTTACTATTGAAGAGATGATAGAAGATAGTATATTCTTTGATATGGATGGTGCTTGGAATAATGGATTAAAAAGAAATTATCTATACCCTATTTTAAAAAATAAAAAGATAAAAATATATAATTTTATTTATGATTTAGTGCCTATAATATTACCTCAATTTTCTCATGAAGATACTATTAGAAATTTTACAAATTATATATTTGCAATATATGAATATAGTGATTTAGTATTTTTTGATTCAAGGTCTGCTGAATTCGATTTTTTAAAAATAAAAAATAAAACTAAAAATAGTAGAAATATATCTACAAAAGTTGCAAAATTAGGTTCAGATGTATTTAAACAAAATAGTAATATCGTTGAACATAAACTATTAAAAACGAAATATATACTTTTTGTTGGTACAGTAGAACCTCGTAAAAATCAAAAGTTATTATTAGATGTATATGAAATTTTAGCTAATAAACATCATGATATAAATTTAATTTTTGTAGGTAGAGCAGGTTGGAATAATAATAAGTTAATTGATAAGATTAGAGGACATAAATTATTGAATAAAAGAGTATTTTGGTTAGAAAATATAAATGATGACTTGTTAGTAGAATTTTATAAAAATGCATATATAAATGTTTATATATCATCTTATGAGGGCTTTGGATTACCTATTGCAGAGAGTTTAAATTATGGTAATATTACAATTACATCTAAAAATAGCTCTATGTATGAAGTTGGTAAAAATTTTGCAGATTATATAACCTATAATAGTGAAAATGAATTATATGAAATATTAGATTTATATTTAGATGATGAGAATTTATATAATGAGAAAAAAAGATTTATAAAAGATAAATATTATCCATACTCTTGGGATTTAACTTATAACTCAATTATCGATGTATTTAAAAATATCACTCTTGATATGAAGATTAATACCCCAGAAAAATTACAATTTGTATTTATATCAATAGATATAGATAATATCAAAACTACAATTAAAGAGATTGATAGATATATAGATTTTATAGATGAGTATATTATTATTACAAGAGGTGATATGATTGAAGAATTTAAGAGTATTAAATCTAAATATCAAATTAATATAATAGATGAGAATGAAATATTAGGAGAGTATCAAAAAGATTTTGCCAAAAGAGACCATGTATCCAAAAACTGGCTACTTCGTACATCACTTCTAAATATCAATACTCTACAAGAGCAATTTATTATGTTAGATGATGATAATATACCACTAAAAAATATAGATATATCACACTTTATTGAAAATGGTAAATATAATGCTTATTATTTCTATAATCTTTTAAACTGGAATAGTTTTGCTTCAGATTATGATATAGGACAACATAATATGAAAACTATTTTGGATAAAGATGGTTATGAATTATTATCTTATTCATCTCATAAACCTCAAATTATAGATAAAAATATATTTAGAGAAGTTGTTGATAAATATTTTGAAATAGGTTTAGAGATGCCAATAGATGAGTGGAGTATGTATTTTAATTATGCTATTAGTAAATACCCATTTTTATTCAATAAAAGTAAATTTGATACTCTAAATTGGCCTGGAAATGTTTCAGATTGGGAACTTGAATATATACCAGAAGAATATAACTTTGAAAACTACTATTCTTCTATATATGATGCTATTTTTAAAGATGTTAAAACTTTAAAAAAGAAACTTATAATTAAAGAACAACAACAAAAACCATATTTTATTAATAAAAATTTATATAAAGAGGCTTTAAATAAATATGATACATATAATATGATACATGGCATATTAAAGTTTAACATATTTAGTAAAAATATTTATCTATCTAATATACCATATTTTATAGAAGCAAAACAAGGTTCCTGGATTAAATTAGCTATAAATTATAAAGCATTAGTATCTATAAATGATATAATAGAGGTAGGGTATTATATTGATAGAAAAAAAGGGGCATTTAGTAAACTTAATATAGATGATAAATATAGTGAAAATATTTTTGATTTTGGTATTAGTTGTGAATCTTTAGCAGTTGGAGAGTATAATCTATTAATTGATGTTATAGTAAATGGTGTTAATGTATATGGTAAAGAGTCTCCATATTTAGTGAAATTATTTGTAAAATAAGATTAAAAAAGGAAAAAAATGAAAAAAGCAATAATTACAGGAATTACAGGACAAGATGGAGCATATTTAGCAGAGCTTCTTTTAGAAAAAGGTTATGAGGTATATGGTACTTATCGTAGAACTTCATCGGTAAATTTTTGGAGAATAGAAGAACTTGGTATTGAGAATAATCCAAATCTTCATTTAGTAGAGTATGATTTAACAGACCAAGCAAATAGTATCCATATGGTTAGTAAAATACAACCAGATGAGATATATAACCTTGCTGCTCAAAGCTTTGTAGGTGTATCATTTGAACAACCTCTTGCTACTGCTCATATTACAGGATTGGGTTGTGTGCATCTATTAGAGGCTATTAGAATAGTTAATCCTAAAATTAAATTTTATCAAGCATCAACTTCAGAGATGTTTGGAGATGTTCAAGAGATACCTCAAAAAGAGACTACACCATTTTGGCCACGAAGTCCTTATGGGGCAGCGAAGATGTATGCTCATTGGATGGTTGTAAATTATAGAGAATCTTATGATATGTTTGCTAGTAGTGGTATATTATTTAATCACGAATCACCACTTAGAGGTAGAGAGTTTGTTACTCGTAAGATTACAGATAGTGTAGCTAAGATTAAGCTTGGTAAATTAGATTGTATAGAACTTGGTAATATGGACGCCAAAAGAGATTGGGGCTTTGCCAAAGATTATGTAGAGGGAATGTATCTAATGCTTCAAGCTGATAAAGCTGATACTTTTGTACTTGCTACAAATAGAACTGAAACTGTAAGAGATTTTGTAACTATGGCATTTAAAGCTGTTGATATAGAGTTAGAATTTAAAGGTGAAGCAGAAGAAGAGGTAGCTATTAACAGAGCTACTAGTGATGTTGTAGTAAAAGTAAATCCGAAGTTTTATAGACCAGCAGAGGTTGATTTACTTATTGGTAATCCTGCTAAAGCCAAAGAGATTCTTGGTTGGGAACCAAAATGTACTCTTGAAGAGCTTTGTGCTATGATGGTAAAAGAGGATTTAAGACGAAATAAGATAGGTTTTAGTTTTTAATGTAGGGTGTTGTCCCCTGACAACACCAATATAAAAAAGAGAGAAAAATATATATGAAAAAAGTTCTAATAACAGGAATAGATAGCTTTACAGGCAGACATCTCTCAAAATATCTTATAGATTGTGGATATGATATTTATGGGACTTCACTATCAAATAGTAGTGATAAAATCTATAAGTGTGATATTACTATCAAAGATAATTTTTTAGATGTATTAAGAGAGGTAAAACCAAATTATCTAATCCATCTATCTGCTATATCTTTCGTAGGACATGGCGATTTAGAGGAGTTTTATAAAGTTAATACTATTGGTACTACTAATATTTTAGACTCCTTTTTAGAACTAAATCTAACTCCAGATAAAATTATATTAGCAAGTAGTGCTACAATTTATGGTAATCAAGGCTTAGAGGTTTTAGATGAGTCTTTATGCCCTAAACCTGCTAATCATTATGGGGCAAGTAAATATGCTATGGAGGCTTTGGCAAGTGGATATTTTGCTAGATTGCCTATTATTATCACTCGTCCATTTAATTATACTGGAGTTGGACAGAGTGAAAACTTTTTAATACCTAAAATTGTAAATCATTTTAGAGAAAAAAGAGAAGTTATAGAACTTGGTAATCTTGATGTAAAAAGAGAGTTTAATGATATTAGCTTTGTTTGTGAAGTCTATAAGAGGTTATTAGAAGTGGATAGAGATAGCCAAATGGTAAATATTGCTTCAAATAGAGGAATTAAGCTTCTTGATATAATTGATAGTATGAATGAGATAGCAGGTTATAAGATTGAAGTTAAGGTTAATCCTGCATTTGTGCGAAAAGATGAGATTAAATCTTTGACAGGTAGTAGTGAAAAACTTTTTGATATTATTGGTGTTATTGCTCAAAAGAGTTTTGAAGATACGATAAGAGAGATATATGAAGCATAAGCTTTTAATCGATAGTATAGCCCTACTATCTCCTCATACTGGAATAGGTAGATATACTTATGAAATAGCTAAAAGAATTCAATCTAAAGATGTAACATTTTTTTATGGATATTATAGTCAAGAACTTCTTAAATCATCTACAAATAAGAGTAATATAAATAGATTACACTCATTTATAGTAAAGTATCCCCTAGTTAAAAGAGTAGCAAGAAAAATTATAAATATAGGTAGCCAACTCTTTAAACCATCTTTTGATATATATTGGCAACCAAATTTTATACCAAATAGTGGCATAAAAGCAAAAAAGATTATTACAACAGTTCATGATTTCTCTTTTATTCTACATAGAGATTTTCACCCAAAAGAGAGAATAGAGTATTTTGAGAATAATTTTTTTCAAAATATATATAGAAGTGATTTTATTATTACAGGTTCTGAGTTTTCTAAAAGAGAGATATTAGAGAGATTAGATTTTGATAAGAGTAAAATCAAAGTAATATATCATGGAATTGACCATAACATATTTAAAGTCAAAAATAGTAATATAGATATTAAATTACCATCCAAATTTATATTTACTGTAGGTAGTATAGAACCACGAAAAAATCTTTTGGGACTTTTAAAAGCTTATAATAGTTTAGATAGTAGTATTAAAAATGAGTATAAACTTCTATTAGCAGGATTTAAAGGGTGGGAAAATAGTGAAATTATGGAGATAATCAATCAAAATAGAGATAATATTGAGTATCTTGGGTTTATATCTGATGATGAGTTGGCTACTGTATATAATCGTGCTTCCTTATTTATATTACCATCATTTTACGAGGGATTTGGACTTCCTATATTAGAGGCTATGGCTTGTGGGACACCAGTAATTAGTTCAAATAGCTCATCTATGCCAGAAGTTGGAGGAGATGCCATAGTTTATTGTAATCCTAATAGTATAGATGATATTAAAGATAAGATAGAGATGGTATTAGGTGATAAAGAGTTGCAACAAGAGCTAGTTAGCAAGGGGTTAAAAAGAGCCAAAGAGTTTAGTTGGGAGAAATCGGCTAATGAGCATATAAGAGTGTTTGAGAGTCTAATATGATATAATCATATAGGTAATAAATTTTAATGGTATATTGGTGGGTGAAACCCACCAAAATATTATAGTAGATTTGAATATAAAGGTTTTTATGAAAATAGCAATAATCCACGATTGGCTCACTACAAATGCTGGTTCTGAAAAGGTACTCAAAGAGTTTTTAGATATATATCCAAAAGCTGATATATTTAGCCTTGTTGATTTTTTGAATGATAGTGATAGAGAGTCTATTTTAGGAGATAGAAAAGTTCATACCTCATTTATTCAAAATCTACCATTTGCCAAAACCAAATTTAGAAACTATATAGCACTATTTCCATTGGCGATAGAACAATTTAATTTAAGTAAATATGATTTAATCCTCTCATCATCTCATGCTGTAGCCAAAGGGGTGCTTACTTATTCAGAACAAACCCATATTAGCTATATCCATACTCCTATTAGATATGCTTGGGATTTATATTTTAGATATTTAGAAGAGAATAACCTTCAAAAAGGATTAAAGGCTACAATACTAAAATATATTTTACATAAGATTAGGATTTGGGACTATTCTACTGCTAATAGGGTAGATTACTATATTACAAACTCTAATTATATAGCCAAAAGAGTATCTAAAATCTATAATAAAAACTCTACTACAATCTATCCTCCTGTTGATATAGAAAAATTTATCTTAAATGAAGAAAAAGAGGATTTTTATATAACTGTATCAAGGTTAGTCCCATATAAAAAGATAGATTTGATTGTAGAAGCTCTATCTCAAACTAATAAAAAGTTAGTGGTAATTGGAGATGGGACGCAAATGGAGTATATTCAATCTATTGCTACATCTAATATTGAGATATTGGGTTATCAAGATGATAGTGTGGTATTAGATTATATGGGTAGGGCAAAGGCATTTATATTTGCTGGGATTGAGGATTTTGGGATTACTCCTGTAGAGGCTATGGCTTGTGGGACTCCTGTAATAGCACTTAATCAAGGAGGATTAAAAGAGAGTATTCAAGATGGAGTTAATGGGATATTTTTTCAAGAACAATCAACAAAGAGTATTATAGAAGCTATCAATAGATTTGAACAAAAATTATTTAAACCATCTATTGTAAGTAAAAGTGTGCTAAGATTTAGTAGAGAGAGATTTAGAGATGAGGTAAAAGAGTTTATCAAGGATAAAAATGAAAATATTTAAAATAGTTTTAGTTACTATATTATTAACTATTGTTTATGCCAAAGATATTAACTGGCATAAACTAAAAGCACTTAAAGCCTACTCACCAAAGAGTTATAATCTAAAAAAAAATATTGAATATATGGAGATAAGAGGATATATAAATAAGAAAAATAATAAAGTATCTGATATTATATCTATGTATAAAAAACCACTAGAGAGTTATCCAAAAGATGTTATCCAAAAGTTTAAAGCACTAAAACCTACATATAGCACTAAATCTAATATTAGATTATCAGGTAATGCCTTTTTTATTGATAGTAATGGTAAGATGTTTCAAATGGATATGAGAGAGGATATTATATCTCTATTGGGGAATATTGATAGATTATCAGAAGTTCAATTAATATTATGGCTTAATTATCAAGATGATGGAAAGTATTATAAAAAAGTATCAAATGGATATAAGATAAAAATATCTAAAGTATTAAATAAGTGTAGTCGTTTAAATTGGTTAGCCAAAGTTGGTAGAAAAGGAAATTATAGAGAACAAGATAAATCTAATTTAGTAAGAAGAGGGTGTAAAAAGCGAAAAAATACCAAATTTATTACAAATAAAAGATTAAACTATGAAGATTATCATCTTATTGCTATAGATAAGCAAAATAATATCTATGTAGTGGCTAACTTAAAAAATAATAATATTGAAATGTTGGATAAATATAGTAGTAGTGGTAAAAGGATATGGAGTAGGAAGCTTAGGGGTGTTAATTTTGAGAAAATGGCTATTATTGATAATTTTATATATATAGTAAATTATAATAAATCTACTATTAAATACTCTCTTAATGGCAAAAAACAGATTTATAAAAAATCAAATAAAATCAAGATAGATAATGATATACCCAAAAAGAAGAGTTATAAAATAGATGGTTTACCAAATACAAAAGAGTTTGTAGATATAATACTTGATGATTATGTAGTAGATAATAAGGGTAATATCTATATTATAGGTATGGAAATATTTTATATTGGTGGTATGCTAGAAAGAAATTTAGAGTGTGGAAATGTAGAGATGATAACTGGTGCTGTGATAGCAAAGTTAGATAGTAGAGGCAAAACTATATGGGTAAAGGTGATAGATAGAGATAAATAATTCTCTAATTATATATTTAATCCACAAGCATAAGCACTACTAAATGCCCATTGGAAGTTATATCCACCAAGTTCTCCCGTAACATCTAAAACTTCACCTATAAAGTATAAATCTTTGACTAATTTACTCTCCATAGTTTTGGCATTTATCTCATTTGTAGCTACTCCACCTCTTGTAACTTCTGCTTTTGAGTAGCCAAAATTACCAGCAGGGGCAAATGAGTATGATGATAGAGTTTTTAGAGTTTGGAGTTCAATACTTGTTAATCTTTTCATTGGTTTATCTTCTATTTTCCACTCTTCTAAAAATGCTTTGATTACTCTTTTGGGTAGAGGGATATAAGAACTTATAAGTTTATTGCTATTTGTATTGATTTCAAATCCATCTAAAAAGTCAATTTCAATATCTCCTTTTTGCCAATATATTGAACTATTTAATATTACAGGTCCACTAACTCCACGATGTGCAAATAGAAGTGAGCCATTGAATATCTTTTTTTCTACTTTTATAGATACAATTAATGATACTCCACTTAGAGTTTTCCAAAAGGATTGCTCTTTTTGAAGTGTAAATCCTACTAGGGCAGGGGATAGTTTAGTTATATTATGTCCAAAGTGAGATGCTATATCAAATCCAATTGAAGTTGCTCCAATTTTAGAAAAACTCAATCCTCCTGAAGCTACAACAACTTTTTTTGATTTTATAATATCTCTATCTGTTTGGATATAAAATATATTATCTTTTTTAGTGATTGAAACTATAGTTTGATTTTTGATAATATGATGTTTTTGGCTCTCTCTAAGAAATATATTTATAATTTCACTAGAACTTTTAGCACAAAAGTATTGAGTTTGATTTTTGATGATAGGAGTTAATCCTCGTTTATCTAGCCACTCTATTAAATCTTTGTTATTAAATCGTTTAAAGACTCTTTGGATAAATCTTTTATCTCCTAGATAATTATTAGGCGAAAGGATTTTATTGGTGATATTACACTTTCCACCACCTGAAATTGCTATTTTAGAAGCAAGTTTAGGATTATTATCTATAATTACTACATCTTTGTTATGGAGTTGTGAAGCCAAAAATAGTCCACTAGCCCCACCACCAATAATAGCTATATCTATAACTCTACTCATCACTATAAACAGTTACATTATAACTCTCCACTAATCCATCACTTGATAAACACTCACTATTAAAAAACTCTACTATCTCATCTCTTTGACAATGTTTTTCAAATGCCTCATTACTTGCCCAAGTCTCGTGAAAAACTATTGGCATACTATCTCCATCAGCAAATGGACTTTGGATATGTTTAGTTACAATATAGCTTATACAACCATCTTCTCTAAGTGTATTTGGTTCAAGTGCTTTAAGCCTATTAAATAGAGCTTCAAACTCTCCATCTTTTGGTGTGAATTGAGCAGTACAATATATTTTTTTTGACATTTTTTATCCTTTGTTATGTTTAAATTCAGGTACTATTTTTTTAAGTTGTTTAATCTTATCATCTGTTTTTAGAAGCTCTTTTATATCACTATTTAACTTCTCTATATTATAAATTGTTGGCTTAGCTACTGTAATTGACTCATACTCTGTTGAGGCATCACTATCATTGATTAATAGCTCTTCATATAGTTTCTCTCCTGCACGAAGTCCACTAAACTCTATTTTAATATCATCTCTACCACTTAGTTCTATCATTTTTTTGGCTAAATCTACTATTTTGATAGGCTCTCCCATATCAAGGATAAAAAGCTCTCCACCTTTTCCAATAGCCCCTGCTTGAAGTACCAATTCACAAGCCTCTGGAATAAGCATAAAGTATCTTGTAATATCAGGGTGGGTTACTGTGATATTTTTACCTTGATTTATTTGAGATTGAAATTTAGGAATTACACTTCCACTACTTCCTAATACATTTCCAAATCTTACTGCTACAATCTCTGTATTTTTACTATCTACATTAGAGGCGTATAGCTCACAAATTCGCTTTGTTGTTCCCATTACATTTGTTGGGCGAACAGCTTTATCGGTAGAGATTAGTATAAATTTTTCTACACTATATTTGATAGCTAAATCAATAGAGTTTTTTGTGCCAATTATATTATTTGTAATTGCTTCAAAAATATTATCTTCACAAAGTGGTACATGCTTATACGCTGCTGCATGAATTATAATTTGTGGTTTAAATTTCTTGATAGTACTCTCAAACTTTTCTCTATCTACTACACTTTGCATTACTAAATGAGTCTTAACCCCCTCTATTTCTTGGTCTATGGAGTATAGATTAAACTCACTATGGTCTAATAGTATAAGCTCTTTTGCTCCAAATCCTATAGACTCTCGTACAATTTGTGAACCAATACTCCCACCTGCACCAGTAATTAAAATAGTTTTATCTTTTATAAATGATGATATTTTCTCTTTGTCTAAATCTTGTGGTTCTCTTGCCAATAAATCCTCTATGGATATATCTTTGAGTTGAGTACTAAAATCTCTATCTCTTAAAATCTCTTCTAATGGTGGTAATATCTGTATCTCATTAAAGTACTTTTTTAGATTTTTATAGATTTTTTTAATTTTCTTTTTAGATGTACTTGGCATAGCTATTACTAATAAATCATACTTTTCTTGAGCCATATTTAATATAAATGTATGAGGTGAACGGATTTTAATAGCATCAATACTGCGTCCTTGTAAAATAGTATCATCATCAAGATAAGATATGACTCTATATTGGCTACGGCTAAACTCTTGTGTTAATTGAATACCAGCTTTCCCTGCACCATAGATTACCACTCTCTTATCTTTGCTAATAGCACTTCTATTGATAAAATAGTTATATCCATACATCATAAAATTGATGCTAAACATATAAACAAAAAGCTCACTAGCTAGAAATGAGATAGCTACATGCCCATAAAAATATGACATATAAGGGATAAATGCCACTATATAAACAATACTTTTAAGTAGAAATGTTTTTGGACTTGCTTTAGACCATGATTGAGAGTAATCTTTGAATATCAAAAAAGATGCCAAAATTCTAGAAGCTATAACAACTGCCACAATAGATATATTAAAATCCCAATGAAAGACTTTGAACGACCAAAGAAAAGTAATAAAGCTAAGTCCAATGATAACCAAAAAGTTTAGAAATCTTTTATCTAACACTCTTATATAAATTTGATGTAATATTATAATACCTTTACCGTTTTTAATATTAATATTATATCATTTTTTAAGCTAATATTCTCTATATATTGATAATAAAGTTCTATCTTCTGAGGTAAGATTATATCAATATAGGCTTTTTCTTTATTATCATATTGAGCAAGAATTTTCTCTTCATCTCTAAAAGCAATAGCAGAGTTATCTGTAATCCCTGCTTTTACCTCCAAAACTCTTTTATATTCATCTTTTTTAATATCTACATATTTAGCCACTTCAGGGCGAGGACCAACAAGAGACATATCACCAATTAATACATTTAATAGTTGAGGAAGTTCATCAATTTTAGTTTTTCGTATAAATTTTCCAATCTTTGTAATACGATTATCATCAGCACTTGTAATACTAAGCCCTTTGGAGTCTGACTTCATTGAGCGAAATTTAAATAGTTTAAATGGTTTGAAATCTTTTGTAACTCTCTCTTGGGTGTAGAATATATCACCTTTTGAGTCTAGTTTAATTAATATTGATATTATAATAAATAGAGGAGATAATAAAATTAACCCAATTAGAGATGATACTATATCAAATGCTCTTTTGCCAAAATTTTTATACATTAAACCAACTCTTCTATATTTTTAATTACAAACTCAACCTCTTCTTCACTCATATCAGGATAAATTGGTAAAGATAGAGACTTTTCAAATACTCTATTTGCTACTGGATAATCTTCATCTTTATATCCATATCTATTTTTATAATAAGTATGCTTATGAATAGGTATAAAATGTACACTACAACCTATGCCTCTTTGTTTAAGTTCCTCTATTATATCATCTCTATTATCAATTTTTATTACAAATAGATGCCAAGATGTTGTTCTATCTTCTTTTATAAATGGCAAAACTATTTTAGGATTATCTCTAAAAGCATTTATATACTTTTGAGCAATTTTAGCTCTCTTTTCTCTTAGTATATCCTGCTTTTTTAGTTGTACCATACCAATAGCAGAGTTTATATCAGTAGTATTATACTTATTTCCATTATCAACTATATCATAACGCCATGCACCTTTAGTTGTATATCTATCCCAAGCATCTTTACTTATCCCATGAAGCCTATTGATTTTAATACTTTTTGCATAGTTTGGATTATTAGTGGTTGCCATTCCACCCTCACCAGTTGATAAAGTTTTGGTAGCATAGAAGCTAAAACAGGTTATATCAGTGCCACTTAAATTTCCAATTTTAACCCCTTTATAGCTACTAGGAATTGCATGGGCTGAATCTTCTATAATTTTAAGATTATATTTTTTTGCTATCTCATATATCTCATTCATATCACAAGGTTGTCCTGCAAAATGAACAGGGATAATCGCTTTGGTTTTATCTGTGATAAGAGCCTCTATTTTAGATACATCAATATTATGGGTATTTTCTTCTATATCACAAAGAATTGGAGTAGCATCAAAATATGTTACTACCTCGGCTGTGGCTACAAAAGTATTAGTTGGTAATATTACCTCATCACCTCTTTGTAATCTAATAGCTTTAAGTGCTAAATGAAGAGAGGCAGTAGCACTATTTAGACTTATAGCCTCTCTACTTCCGATATACTCTTTAAATCTATTTTCAAACTCAACAGTTTTGGGACCCATAGTTAGCCAACCAGACTTTATAGCTTCAATTGCACTATCTATCTCTTCTTGTGTTGTATGAGTTTTATGAAATGGTATATTCATCTTAAATCTTTAATTTATATACTTTAGCATAAGGATTACTAATTACTAATTCAAATAGGTTTTTATCATAATTTTCTAAAACAAATAGTCTTATATAGGTAGAACTAAGCATAGCATCATTAACTACAACTATTGAACCATAACTCTTCATATATATTAGAGATATTTGAGAATTTTTATCAATTAGTTTTGTATTTAATTGTGTTTTACCATTTTTCATATACTGAGTACCTATAAAATATTTAATTTTTGTACTCTGTCCATTTCCAAATGTAATTGTATTATTATTGCTATTAAATTGTATTCCACGACCAAGATTAATTATACCACCTTTATTAGTAAAGTTATTACTTTTATAAAAAAGAAGTTTCTGTTTCTCTTTACCTGTATCTAAATCTATATTAGAAAAAAGTGATACAGTAGGTAAAATATTCATCATACGGTATGGTAAAAAGAGATAAATATCACGACTTTTCTTAGGTAGTTTAATATCTCCAAATTTTAGTTCTTCAAGATAGTTATTAACATTAAGTTGCTCTTTTTTTCCATTTTTAAATAGAGAGTTTGCCACTGTTGTATAGTTGTTATCTAAATACTCTTCAACTGCTATTCTACTTAGTCTTGCTGCTTCAAGTTGAGAATTAGTTGTAAGAATTTCCGATATAATAAAGTTATCATGATGATGTTTCCCTCCATCAATTAGAGTATTTGTATTACTGTAATACCAAATAGGATAACCATAATCCCACCAAGCCAAAGTATAATCTTTTGGATTTGAGATTGATTTTAGTTTATCTAATACAGATACCTCTGTTTTATTAAACACAGTTGGAACTCTATACCCTATAATATGCTTGATATTTGGATATAATGCCATAATTACCAATAGAGATATAGCTCCATATCTTATTTTTATATCCTCAATACTCTTTGTAGCTATATAAAATAGATATACCAAACTAATCCCAGCGATAGGTACAGCATAAACTGTAAATCTAAGCCCACCAATATAGGCAAATAGTCCTATA
This sequence comes from Campylobacteraceae bacterium, assembly GCA_027065045.1. GTDB lineage: Bacteria > Campylobacterota > Campylobacteria > Campylobacterales > Sulfurovaceae > FS08-3. The sequence goes on from JAMOOX010000037.1 coordinate 15,189, forward strand.
CCAAATAGAGGAAGTGCTAAAATCATCTTTTTATGTCTAATAGTCAAAAGTATATAACCAATAGATGATAATATTAATAATAACTCTGAACCTGATATTCTATTTGCCAATGTCTCAAATGGAATTTTACCAGCCTCTCTAATTGTTTGA
>JAMOOX010000038.1 GCA_027065045.1 Campylobacteraceae bacterium
TTTAGTTTTAAATTATTAAGTGTTTTAAGCAGATTTAAAACTATATCAACATAACTATTATCAACTTTAAATTGAATTGTTTGCATAATAACCTCCTGATTTTTGAATTAATTATAACATAAGAGACTTAAACTTTTTCTTGTTCCCACTGTCTCAGAGAGGATGGAACTAGAGGTGTTACGAGTTATACTTATTTATTTCAGAGACTTATATGATTTAAAACCAGTTGCTTTAGCGAAAGAACCTTTATTAGATAATTTTAATTTTGAACAAAGTTTAGCATAAATATGACATGGAAATCCTCCGTTAAAATCCCATGTTCGCCCGTCTCCCTCCATACTTACAATACCTGATATATTTTTATATTTATTTCCAAGTTTATTTTTCCTTATATATGAACTAACTTGACTGCTTTGAGTAAACTTTAATGGAATCATTTCAGCAACTAATTTCTTAAATTCTTTATTCTCTATTTTTCTTTGCTTTTTTTCTTTTTTCTTTTCTTTTTTGTATTTAGCATTTTCCTTTTTTTGTACTTTTTTAGCTTTTTTAAGTATTTTATTTTCTTTCTTTTCTCTTTTAGTAATTAATTTATTAGCATGAATTTCTCCCATTAAATCTATAGTTATATCATTAAGCCAATCAGGTATTTTAGAATCTATATCTTTCCATAATTTCTTAATTTTTTCAATAAATATAGGTAAATTATCCTGATATTTATCTTTTAAATTATTAGAATTTATAATACTAATAAGTTGTTCACCCTTTTCATTTTCTAAAAATTCATACCAAAAAGAGGTACCTTTAAAAGAATCTTCTGTTTCTAGTTTTTCTGCTAATTCAGGAAAGTTTATTTTTATATTTTTTATATGAAAAAATACTTTTTCTTCCTTATTAAAGAAAGTATGACTAATGAATCCAAAACCTTTATCCATAAAATATTTACTAATTACTCCAAAATCTACTTTCTTTTTATCTTCTTTAAAATATTCTTTTTTTGCTTCTTTATCTATTGATTTAATATTTTTATATTTAGAAGAAGGTTTCCAAATACTACTCTCTCCATTTTTTTTATTTATTGTTATCATAATTTCTTCTCCATCCTCTTCTTATACCACTCCGTAACCCCAAGTCCAACCCCAACAAGGAGGATTAGCACTGCAATAGCACCAATCACCACCTCATTTTGTATAGGTTGAGTCATATCAAACATTATGATACTACTTTTTCACATCTACTACAAGCTTTATCTTCACCCTCACTTGTAAACTTCCAACATCTAGGACATTTTGCCATTGATGCTTTGTTGATAGTGTATTTTTTATTATCTACTTCAAAAGATGCTAACTCTTCTGTGTCTGAAGTTGTTGCTAATTTTGATACTACAAACCAATCTTCTAAATCTTGCATATTTTTGATAGACATACTATCTATATCTCCAATAAGTTCTAATTCAAGAGTTGATTTAATCGTTTTGGCTTTTTTAAGTCTATCTACCTCTTCATAGAATTTCTCTCTAATATTTATCATATTCTCATCTTCAAAGCTTTTAGCAACCTGTGGAAGTTCGCTATACTCTAAATCAAATACGCTTTTCATATCCTCTTTGAATATCGCAGGGGCATACTCTATAATCTCATCTACTGTATATGTGAGGACTGGGGCTATAAGTCCTAGCATACTTTTAGAGATTAATAACATTGCTGATTGTGAGGCTCTTCTAATATCGCTATCTTTGGCTTCACAATATAATCTATCTTTTGAAATATCCATATATATTCCAGATAGTTCATTTGTGATAAAGTTATTTAAGATAGAGAAACCTCTTAAGAAATCATAATTATCAAAGTTCTCTTTAACCTCGCTAAATACATCATTTGCTTTATTTAAAATCCAACAATCAAGCTCTCCATATTTATCAACTGATACAACCTCTTCTAAATCATCTACATTTGCAAGTAAAAATCTAAATGTATTTCTAATTTTTCTATACTGCTCTGCTGTTTGCTTTAGAATTCCATCAGATATTTTTAAATCGCTTTGATAATCACTTAGTGCTACCCATAATCTTAATATCTCTGAACCATACTCTTTGATAATCTTATTTGGTGCTACTACATTACCTTTTGATTTACTCATCTTCTCGCCTTTGGCATCTACTGTAAATCCGTGAGTTAGTAGGCTTTTATATGGCGATTTATGGTTAATTGCCGAACTTAAAAGTAGAGATGATTGAAACCAACCACGATGTTGGTCGCTTCCCTCTAAATATAAATCTGCTTGATACTCTCCTGCATCATAATTTCTACTTTTTAATACAGCATTCCAAGTAGAACCACTATCAAACCAAACATCTAATATATCATTTACCTTTTCAAGTTCATCTGCTTTATATCCACACCCTGGGTAAAGTAGTTGAGAAATATCCATATCATACCACGCATCAGCTCCAAATTGTTCAAATATCATAGCTACAAAGTTTAATACTTTCTCATCTAAAATCACCTCTTTTGTAGCTTTGACTCTAAAAAATGCTATTGGTACTCCCCAATCTCTTTGACGCGAAATACACCAATCAGGTCGCCCCTCTATCATTGGACTTAATCTATTTTTGGAACTCTCAGGATAGAATTTAATATCATCTATATTTGATAATGCCTCTTCTCTTAGAGTCTTATCGCTATCTTTGATTTTATCATCAACAGATATAAACCATTGGTTGGTTGCTCTATAAATTAGAGGTTTTTTAGTTCTCCAACAGTGTGGGTATGAGTGCATAAATTTAGATTGTTTTAGTAGATTATCTCCTAACATCTCTAAAATTGGCTCATTTGCTTTAAAGATATGCATCCCCACAAACTCTTCTGGCAACAATCCAAGTCCAAATACAGACTCATCAAAACAACCTCTCTCATCAACTGGCATCAATACTTCAAGGTTATTTAATAGCCCCAC
>JAMOOX010000039.1 GCA_027065045.1 Campylobacteraceae bacterium
ATTTATGCCCCATGTTGCCAAAAGAAAAATGGGGATTGTAAGTCGTGGTGGTAGCTTGATGGCCGCGTGGATGATGCACTATCACAAAGAGAACCCATTTTATGATGCTTATGATGCTATATTAGATATTTGTCGTAAATATGATGTGGCACTTTCATTAGGTGATAGCTTAAGACCTGGTTGTTTATTTGATGCTTCTGATGATGCACAACTAAGTGAACTTAAGATTTTGGGAGAACTAACTCTTAAAGCTTGGGAAAAAGATGTTCAGGTGATGATAGAGGGACCGGGGCATGTACCACTTAATCAAGTAGAGCGAAATATGAAGCTTGAGAGAGAGTATTGTCATGAAGCACCATTTTATATATTAGGGCCACTTGTTACAGATATTGCTGCTGGATATGACCATATTAGTAGTGCGATTGGTGCTGCTGTGGGTGGTTGGCATGGTGCTAGTATGCTATGTTATGTTACACCAAAAGAGCATTTAGGACTACCTAATGCTGATGATGTACGAGAGGGAATTATAGCTTATAAAATCGCGGCTCACGCTGCTGATATAGCAAGAGGGCGTCCTGATGCTCAAAAGGTAGATGATGAGATGAGCGATGCTAGATATGGCTTTGATTGGAATAGACAATTTGAGCTATGTCTTGACCCTGAAAGAGCCAAAGAGTATCATGATGAGACTTTGCCACAAGATGTATTTAAAGAGGCAGAGTTTTGTAGTATGTGTGGGCCAAAGTTTTGTAGCTATAAGATTACTCAAAGTATCGTAGAGAAACATGGCGAAGATATGAAGAGTATAAACGATTAAATGGTATGATTGAAATATCTATTTTTATTAAAAAAGGAAAAATATGCATAGTTTGAGAATAAATGTGAATAATGAAGCCTATAATCATCTAATATATATATTAAATGAGATGTCTAATGTTGAAATTACAGAGGATAAAATTATAAAAATGGATAAAAAAAATAGATTTTTAAAAAGAGTTAAAAAATCTGATAATGATATAAGAAATGGTCATATTAGTGATTTTAACTTTAATGAGTTTAAAAAAGAGTTAGATGAGTTATAAACTAAAGCAGACAGATAGTTTCAAAAAAACTGCCAAAAAGTTTTTTAGAAAACATAGAAATTTAATTAATAAATTTGAGACTGTTACTTCTCAATTAAATATTAATCCCTTTGATAGTAGTTTAAAAACTCATAAACTCAAAGGAAATTTAAATGGGAAATATGCTTGTAGTTTAACTTATGAGTATAGAATAATTTTAACAATAGAAATTATAGATAAAGAGATTTATCTTATTGATATTGGAACACATGATGAAGTTTATTAAAAATTAAATTTAAAAAAAGGAAAAAAATGACAAAAGAACAAGTATTAGACGCATTAAAAAATGTAACTTACCCTGGTTTTTCAAAAGATATTGTAACTTTTGATTTTGTAAAAGATGTAGAACTTGATGGAGATAGAGTATATTTATCTCTTGATATTACTTCAAGTGCCAAAGAAGTTAAAGAACAATTAGTAAGTGAAATTGATGTAGAACTTAGAAAAATTGGTGCTTCAGAGGTTATTACAAAAGTAAAGCAACCACAAGCCCCAAGACAATTAAGTAACTCTGTAAGTGGTAAAAATATCGCTCCACAGGTGAAAAACTTTGTAATGGTAAGTAGTGGTAAAGGTGGGGTTGGAAAATCAACTACATCTGTAAATCTTGCAATTGCTATGGCGATGCAGGGTAAAAAAGTAGGTCTTCTTGATGCTGACATCTATGGACCAAATATCCCTCGGATGATGGGTGTACATAATGAAAAACCTGAAATTAATGGGAATAAAGTACTACCTATCAAAGCTTATGGTGTAGAGATGATGAGTATGGGTTCACTTATGGAAGAGGGACAATCTCTAATCTGGAGAGGTTCTATGATTATGAAAGCTATTGAGCAATTTCTAAGAGATATTTTATGGTCAGAATTAGATGTATTAGTTATAGATATGCCTCCAGGAACTGGTGATGCTCAACTTACACTTGCTCAATCAGTACCAGTAACAGCAGGTATTGTAGTAACTACTCCTCAACAAGTAAGTCTTGATGATAGTAAAAGAAGTCTTGATATGTTTGAAAAACTTCATATTCCAATTGCAGGTGTAGTAGAGAATATGAGTGGATTTATATGTCCAGAGTGTGATACTGAATCTGATATATTTGGAATGGGTACAAGTAGTGAAATGGCAGAGAAATTTAATACAGAGATATTAGCACAAGTTCCAATTGAACCTGCTATTAGAATAGGTGGAGACACAGGTAAGCCAATTGTATATAACTCTCCTGATAGCACAACTGCTAAAAGATACCAAGAGTCAGCTAGTAAATTATTAGCTATTCTTGAACAAATAAATGAAGATGGTGGAGTAAGTAATGAAGCAATTCAACCAACAACTCCAGCTGGTGTAAGTGCTTGTAGTACAGGTTCTTGCTAACATATATTATAAAATCAAAAATACCAAAGCTTAGGCTTTGGTATAAATAAATATCTTACCTATAATAAATTATGTTATAATACTAATATGAAATAGCGAGTAACTAATAAATGAAAATAGATATTAGTGATGCTATTGTATTAATCATCTCATATTTTATACGCAAAATCAAACAACAAGTACATACAATATTACCAATGATTGCAATGATGATAACTTTTCAATTTTTTATTGTAAAATATCCTATTAATGAATCAATATCTACTATATTTTATCTACTTCTTTTAATTCCTGCAACTATGTTTATGCTAGAGGGTATTAAATTAGCACTTGTGCCACTTGTTGAGAGTGTAGCATTAAGATTAGTTCAAAACAATCATCTATTTTTATTTATAAGTTCACTATTTTTATCTCTTATTGTTGGTATGGCTATGGTGTATGGTATGATACGATTTTTATTAGATATTAAATTTAAAGATGGTATATATTCATATAGTAGCAGTTGGTGTAGGTATCGGCTCATCTTTGGGTGCATTAAATGTAATATATCATTTATTACCAAGACTAGATACTAAAATTGGTGCGATTGCTATGGATTATGCCTCTGTTGGAGTAGGACCTATTACAATTATTATGGTAGCATCTCTTTTAAGAAATTTTCATATAGAATTAGACCAATATTCAAGTTTTTTAGGTATATTAGCACTATGTTGGCTATATAGTTATATTTCCATATTAATTTTTAGTTATATTAAAGGTAGGTAATGAGTAAAAAAGTATATTTAACAAATTATATGATTATTAGATGTATTGTTGAGAGAGGTAAGGCTCAAAAGGTATTTGAATCTACACAAAATGTAGGAGCAATATCGGCAACAATATATTATGCAAGAGGCACAGGAATTAGAGAGCAGATGGGACTATTAGGAATTACCGTTGAAGCAGAAAAAGAGGTAATAGAAGTAGTAGTCCCCAAAGATATAGCAGAACATATCTTTGATGTAATGGTAGATGTAGGAGAGTTACATTTACCAGGAAAAGGATTTATATATATGAGTGAATCTATTAAGGCACTTACTTATATACCATCAAGAGAGGAATAATAAAAATATTAGATATAATATATAAATTTTTTATTAGGGGTTTATATGTCTAGTTATGCTCAAATTCTTGTGATAATAGGTGATAATTATAGTCTGATGATTTTTATATTTATAATGTCTATATTAGTCTTGGCTTTTTTAGGTGGTGTAATTTATCTTATTAGTAATAGTTACCTCCAAAGTAAAATAAATAAATATATTAATGAAAAACTTGGTGATGAGTGGAAAAAAAATATTCAAAAAGATATAAAAAATGCTATGTGGAAATTAAAACTCAACTATCTAATAAGAAGAAATATAGATAAAAAGGATAATGATTATGATGAGAGGTTTAAGCCATCTATATTTTTAGAGCTTTATAGAGATAGGGACAAATAATGAATATAGATAAATTAAATCAAATAGAGATAGATTTTGAGATAAAACCAAATCAAAAGAAATATCTATTTTTATATAAAAAAGATAAGATTGATTATATATACAATACCTCAGCCCTAGAGGGAAATGCTATGACATACCCAGAGGTTGAAACTCTATTAGAGGGTATTACAGTAGGTGGGCATAAGCTTAGTGATGAACAGATGATACTCAATCAAAATAGAAGTGTTAATCTTTTGATAGAGATGATAAAAGAGGATAGATTTGATATAGAGAAAACTACTCTTTGTGCTTTACACAAAAAAGTGGCTTTTGAAGAGGCTCTTATATGGGGAGAGTTTCGTGATGGTAATGTAAATATTGGTGGTACAGAATATAAACCTCCGATTTATCAAGAGTTAGATAAAATATTTATAGATGGTATATCTAAAATCCAAAAGATTAAACACCCTATTATAAAGGCTATTATATATTTTCTATTTGGTGCAAAGAGTCAATTTTTTTATGATGGAAATAAGAGAGTAAGTAGATTAATGATGAATGGGATTTTATTGAATTATGGTTATCCTATATTTAATATAAAAGTCAAAGATAAATTAGAGTTCAATACTCAAATGATAAAATTTTATGATAGTGATAATATAGAACCAATCTTAAAGTATTTAGTAGATTATTACATAAAACAAAATAGATTTTTGGTAGAGTAATGAGATATATGAAGATAAAAATATATTTCGTAAATATAGATTTAATTTTGACCTATCTCAAAAGATATATAAGTTTAATTTCTATCTATTTGAGACTGCTTGTGAAGAGTTACCCTATGTAATAAGTGTATTTTATAAGCTTTTTAATAATATTGGTTAATGGTACAATTAAGCCATTATTTTGCAAGGATATACTATATTAGTACCATTTATGCTATAATTATAAAAACTTAGGATTAATTATGATAGAGATTGATGAGAATTTAGATGAAGTAATGAGTGAAGAGTTTGCAAAAGGGTGTATGGTTATTTTACAATTTACATCTGAAATTTGTGATGCTTGTGTAGCGTTGGATATGGAGTTGGAAGAGATTGATGAGAAGTATGAAGATATAACTGTTTTATCTATTGATTGTAATGAAAATGATGATATTGTAGAGAGTTATGATATATTTGAGACACCAACTATGATAATATTTAATAGTAAAAAAGAGATGATATATAATGGTGTGGGTGTAGTACTTTATCAAGATATTGAGAAGATAATAGGTAGATAATAATGAAATTTATAAAAGTAGTAATATTATTATATCTGCCGTTGAATATATTATATGGTGATATTTTTGATAATATACTCTCTCCTAATAATGAGAAAATCATAGAGTATCAAAAAAAGCAAAATAGCCTTAATAGTGATAAGCTCAAAAAGAGTTGGATAAATCCTGTTACACTTAGCTACTCCAAGACATATTCAGAACAATTTAAGAGTGGTAGAGTAGATACTGGTAGTTTTAGTATTGGGATTAATCAACCGATATTCAAATCAGGTGGGATATATTTTGCTATGAAATATGCTGATGTTATTGAGGGATTAGGTAGTACTAATATTGATATAGCTAAAAAGAATATGATAGTAAATGCACTATCAACTCTATATAATATATCCAAAATCAAGCTACAAAAAGCTAAATTATCACTACTTATCAAAAACGATAATATAGATATAAGGCAAAAAAAAGATAAGTATAATAATGGATTACTTGATAGTAGCTTTTTAGACCAAGCCATTATCAAAAAAAATAGTGATGAGATAGCCCTATTAGAACTAGATTTAGCAATAGTAAAACTACAAAACCAATTTAGTCTAATTAGCAATAAAAACCCAAATAAAATCAAACTACCTAAACTAAAGCTTATCAAATCATCAAGATACAAAGGCAAGAATTTAGAACTTGTCAAAAAAAGATTTGAAGCCAAAGAGAAGAAATATAGCTCTAAAATGACATGGACACAATATCTACCAACTATATCTCTTCAAGCTAGATACACCGATAGCGACCCATCTCCACTATTTAATAGCCCTAATATCAAAGAGGCATATTATACCTATGGATTTACTATATCTATGCCTTTGAGTATCAATAGCCTAAGAGATATAGAGTCATCAAAAGTAGCCTATATGGAGGCTCAAACACGATTGATAGAAAAAAGAATAGAGATAGATAATGAGTATAAACTAGCTCTTAAAAACCTTGAAATATTAAACAAAAAAATAGCATTGAGCAAAAAAGATGAGAGATTATATAGAAAACTATATCGCTCTACTAGAAACTTAGAAAAAGCAGGAGAGAAGACAAAGTTTGATACACAACTTATGCTAAACTCTCTTAATATCAAAAAGTATGATAGAAAAATTTATAAATTAGATATAGAGTTGCAACTGCTTTCTCTTTATGCTAAAGTTATATGATTTTAAATATTATTATAATCAAATCTCGTGGATTAGTAAATGATTTTGTTATTGATGGGTTTTATCTATATGTTGCTAATAGTGATGGTTCTGTTGAGATTTTTGATATTAGAGAGCAAAAAAAGGTTTCTGAGATTTTTATAAAACCATACAAAAATGTAAGAGGAGAAGAAGCCATATTATATCAAAAGTAAATTTTTAATCTATTGTGTGGGGCTTAGTGATGATGCTAAAATTGGGATTTACTCTAGCAATGAAAATAATGATTTACAACTTTTTGATGTATCTAGTGGTAAAAAGTTAGATGTATTAAAAAGTCAAGACTGCCATCTACAATTAAATTTTTTAATGATAAAGGTGTTTTTTCTGCTGCGTATGGGTATAATATATTATTGGAGTTTATAATGGTGGGTTTAAATCCACCATTATAAGTTAATTACTCTGCTGAAGAGTTTGTCTCTGTTGTAGGTGTAACTGTATTTGTTACTACTTCTACTACCTTTGATGCTTCATCTTTTAGAGTATTAATTTGAGCCTCTAGGCTATCTTTTGTCTCTTTAGCTTTAGTTTTTAGAGTATCTATTTGAATCTCCAAAGTTTTTTTGCTATCTTCTGCTTCTTTATTGAGAGTCTCAATTTGAGTTTTTAGTTTCTCATTCTCCTCTTTTAGAGTAGTAGCATCTTTAACTGATTTTTCAAGTTTAGCTATTTTCTCTTCTACTCCCTTATTATCTTCTATAGTCTCTTTGAGTTCAGTTATCTCATCTTTAAACTCTGATATAGGTGCTATATTGCTACCATACTCATATACTAATTCTCCACCCTCTTTACCTTGGTATAGTGAGCTTCCTGTATATCCTAATAAAACAAGAATAAATAGTAATCTTACAAATCCTGCATTAATAATCATAGAGATTAATTTAAAGAATAGTACCACTGCACTACCATAAACTAAATATGTACCTATTAATTTATGCTCTTTTAAAACCTCTTTTCCATCACTAGATAATAGACTATAAGCATTTTTACCATCTACACCACCTGTAAGATATGCTCCAAATACTATTACAGTAAGTAAAACTATCAAAAGTAGAGATGTTACACTCAATGCTCTCTTTTTAAAGATTGTATTGAAAAGTTCAATTAATAGTATAATAATTGGTAAAACTATAGCAAAATGAACAACTGCTGGGTGGATTAATTCTGGGATTGGCATAGGTAACTGCACTGCTGGAATTTCTAACATGGGTAAATTTATCATTTCTGATTTCCTTTATATTTTGATAACTTATTTTAAGATATATTAATCTTAAATATTTACTTAACATTATAACACAAAAATACTCAAAACAATTTGATATTAAATAGGTTTTACAATTACAAATATTACAATAGCTATTGATAATAGTGTTGGGACTTCGTTATATACTCTAAAAAACTTGCCATCTTTATATCCACTATCATTTAAAAGCTTCACTCTTAAATACTCTAGCGAAAAACTATAAGCGATTAAAAGCACTGCAAAAAATAGTTTAAGGTGCATCCAACCACCACTAGAGAGAATACCACTATTTAGATATAGCATTGTACCACCACTAATAATTGTAGCCCACATAGCAGGTAATCCAATATATTTATATAGTTTATACTCTTGGATTTTGACTACCTCTACAAACTCTAACTTCTCTTGATGTTCGCTATGATAAACAAAAAGTCGTGGTAGATAAAAAAGCATTGCCATCCAACTCATAAAACTAATTATATGAAATGATAAAATCCAACTATAATACTCCATTTTACTCTCCTTTTATTTTAATATCTGATATTTGGGTTATCTCTTTTTTACCTTTATATATAGTAATCTTATCTACTACTATATCATAATAATACCCATTTTTTAGAGATGATGCCACTCTATAAATATATATCTCATCTTTCCCATCACTAATAATAGCACTATTTTTTATCTTTTTGATTACTTTAATATTTTTGAGTTTTACTCTATTTTCTAAATACTCTACCCTCTTTAACTCTTTGATAGAGCCAATCTTTAGTTTATTAACTCCATTAATATAAAATGAAGCATATATTGGCAGATGGTCAGAGTACTCTTTCCTATTAATATATCCCTTTTTTGTAAAAAGATATTTTGATTTAAAGATATTAAATGAGCCTTTTTTATACTCAATCTTTCTATTATCTAACATATTAGAAGGAATAATAATACTATCAGGAGTACCTTTTTTACCATAAAAATTTAAAGACCATCTTTGATATTTAGGTATATCTAACCATAAATTATAGTGTAGATTTTTATCTTTTTTAAGGGTATTTATATCTACTAATTTAGTATTTTTAATAGTATGGAGATAATTGTTTATTCCTGTTTTAGAGTTAGTATCATTAAATTTAGGCTCTATTGTTTGATACTCATTATAATTACTATTAAAATCACCCAATATTATATACTCATTTTTAATATTTGATAATCTATCTTTAAGTGCTTTTGCATAGGCTACTCTTTTGGACTCTTTACCACCATGATATTTAGATTTCCAATGATTTATAAATATAGTAAGAGGAGTCTTCTTAATATCCAAAGTAACCTCTAATATAGTTCTCTTATTATTAGAGTTGCCTATTTTTAACTCTTTGGAATTTATAATTTTATATCTTGATAATATAGCAGTTTTTACAGTAGATTTACTTTTATTAGCGATAGCATAATACTTATATGGACACCCTACCCTTTTAAGTCTTTTTCTTAAGAGTTCTAAAGCATTTAGATTTTCAATCTCCTGAAGCCCTATAATATCTCCATCAATATCACAAATAACCTCAGAGATATTATTAAGCTTTTTATTTAGAGTAGCTCTATTCCAACCATTTTTATATGGAATATATTTTTTATACTCATTTCCATTCTTTTTTAAATCAAATAGATTTTGTACATTATAAGAGGCTATTTTGAGATTTTGACCTGCTAATATCATAGGTATAATTAATAGTATCCAAAATCTCATATCAAACCTATGCCCCAATTCCTAAAATAATAAATTGTACATACCAAATAAATACAGAAGCAATATAACCTGCTAAAATAGTCCAAGCATATTTCATATGAGAACTAAATGTATAAATTCCATGTAGTTTTCCCATTACTCCCACACCTGCAGCAGAACCAAATGATATTAAACTTCCACCAACTCCTGCTGTAAGAGTAACTAACATCCATTGAGCTTGTTCATTCGCACCCATATCAGGAGATGATTTAAGCACAGCACTCATAACTGGTACATTATCTACAATAGCAGATAAAAATCCTACTCCAATATTGACAGTTGTTGCTCCAAATTGAGAGTATAGAGCTGTAAAATACTCTAAGAAACCGATAAAATGAAGCCCACCAACAGCAGCTAAGATACCAAAGAAAAACAGTAGTGTATCATTTTCTATTTTAGCGATATAAGAGAAGATATTGATATTATCATCATCATCTTCACTACTCTCATTTAATTTATAAGTATATAGCTTCAATATTGATAAACCAAACATCATACCCCACATAGCAGGAAGATGTAACACTTGATGAGATATAACAGCAGAGAAGATTGTAAAGGCAAACAATCCTATAATAACTTTACCACCTCTTAATAATTCTACCTTTTTTTCTGTATCAGAAAATGGAGGAGTACCCTCTGGTATATATCTACTAAGTAAAAATGCTGTAATTCCCCAACCTAAGAATGAAGCAGGGAACAAGAATAAAAATTCAACAAAACTACCCTTTCCATCAACCCATACCATCAAAGTTGTAATATCACCAAATGGACTCCACGCACCACCAGCATTTGCAGCAACTACAATATTAATCGCAGATGGTACAACAAACTTTAGATTATCTTTATCTATTGTAATAAGTACAGTAGAAAGAATAAGTGCTGTAGTAAGGTTATCAGCAACAGGAGAGATAAAAAATGCTAAAAATCCAGTTATCCAAAAAAGCTTTTTATAATCATACCCTTTTGATACTAGATTAAAACGAAGAACAGAAAATACATTTCTATCTATCATCGCCTCAATATATGTCATTGCAACAAATAAGAAGAAGAAAATCCCAGAAATTTCTACAATCAAAAGATTTATTTCATGATGTAGATGATTACCATCAAGTCCATTAATAGCATAATAAAATCCTATTAACATAAATATAAATGTACCAGCAAACAGTGCAGGTTTAGCCTTATTAATTCTATATTTATCTTCTGTGGCGATAAAATAATAGGCAATTATAAATATGGCTAGTGCCATAAAACCTACCCAAGTTGTTGTTAAATCAGTTCCGTGCATACTCTCAATCCTTTTCCTCTTTTATTGATGATATATTATCATAAAATCTATTAACTCTCTCTATAATGAGTCCCTAATGACTCTTTTCTCCATAGTGCTGAGTTTATTATCGCAGTTGCTGTATTTAGTCTAAGTTCTAATAATCGTCCTATATCTCTACTTTTAAGGTCATATATCGCATTTTTGGCTTTTAAAAGCCCCTCTTTTGTACGAATAATTCCTACATCTTCCCACATAATTTTTCTTAGCTTATGTTTGTATTTTTTATCATTATCTTTATGCAAGATATTAGAGTAGTCCTTATCAAAGTATGGTATTTTGATATTTTTCTCCTCTTTGGATAATATTAAATCTGCTACTATTTTAGAAAATACTAACCCCTCTAAAAGTGAGTTTGAAGCTAGTCTATTTGCTCCATGTACTCCTGTCCTTGATGCCTCTCCTATTACATAAAGTGATTCTATTCCCTCTACACTTCCATCTAATTGGGACTTAATCCCACCTACTGCATAATGAAAAGCTGGTGATATTGGTACTCTATCTTTGGGAAAGTTATATCCAAGAGAGGCAAATGTTTTGGTGATATTTGGGAAACGACTAGCAAAGAATTTTGCATCAAACATAGAAAAATCTAAATATACCTCATCATTATTCTCTTTTTTATAGTTAAATATAGCACGAGAGACAATATCTCTACTAGCAAGTTCTCCTCTATCATCATAATCAAAGAGTATTCTTTTGCCACTACTATTGACAACAAAAGCACCCTCCCCTCTCAATGCTTCTGTAAGCAGTAGTTTTCTAGCATAAGGACTTTTGACAAATACAGTAGGGTGAAACTGCATCATCTCCATATCTTCAAGTTCTATTCCCTTTTCTACACATATACCATGAATATCTGAACTAACTGTCCTTGAATTTGTATTATACTCATATAACGAACCAATCCCACCTGAAGCTATTATTACATGTTTTGCAAATATTGTAACAGGGCGATAATTTACAGATGCCTTGACACCATAACATCTACCATCACGAATAAGTAAATCATAAACAAGAGTATTTCTTTGAAGTTTGTGATTATTTTTACTCATTAAAAAATGGTGCATATATCTACCTGTTGCATCTCCTCCTGCATGGATTATTCTTTTTGCTGAGTGGGCTGCTTCTTGTGTATATGATATGCTACCATCACTATTTTTATCAAACTCCATACCCTTTGATATAATATCTTCTGTTACAAATTTAGAACCATTACTCATAATCTCTACAGCATCTTTGTCATTATGATATGTACCTGCTTTGATAGTATCATCTATATGAGATATAATATCTTTGGCATCTAGTGTACTTACCATTCCACCTTGTGCATAAAATGTATTACACTCCCATGGCACATCTTTACAAACCACTAATACATTAAGATTTTTAGGAAAATTCAAAGAGGCATAAAGCCCTGCTAATCCTGCACCAATAATCAATACATCATACTGCTTCATCTACTCTCTTTTTTATCTACAAATATAGGGTTAGTTTTATAACCACAACTTGATATTCCCAAAAATAGCACCAAAATTAATAAACTAACTCTTTTCAATCTCATCAATTATCTCTTTAACTCTTTTTTTATCAATCTTTATGCTCTTATCTCCCGATTTTTGAGCATATAAATCTCTTACAATCTCTTCTATCTCCAAACTCTTCTCTATATTAGCATATAAAATCTTAAGAGCCTTTTCATTGGTATAAAAATTTTCTCTTTTATAATTTTTGACTAATGGTATTATATACAAAAGCGCTAAAGTAGAGATAACTCCTAACATAAAAAATAGTATTAGTTGAGATAACTCTGTATGCTTCTCTACCTCTTTAATAATTACTTTTGGTGGTTGTGCTTTTGTAACTACACTAGATATTTTTGCCTCTCCACCAACTACCTCTATTTTATACTCTGGAATAATAAGTTTATCTAATTTTGCTTTGGCTCTATTATAAAATATTATCTCTTGTGATGGTATTGTAAAGTTGCTATCTGCGATAAAAACAAATGATTTTTTATATCTACTTACAATACTTCCATCTTTTTTGAAACTACTTTTAATATCTGCATCATCACTAAACATTGTAATACCATCTATATTATAATTAATCTCTCTTAATGTATCTAATGAGCCATTTCCTGATATTTGAATTTGTAATTTAACTGGTTTGTTAGCATCTACTTTTTGCTTGTCAATGGTAGTAAATATATCAAATTCACCTACTAATGATGCACCATTTGGAATAGGTCTAACCTCTATATCAATAGAGTTTGAAACAGCTTTATTCCATTTCACAGGAGCAAATAATCTAAACATATCTCTTGTATTAGATGCAGGTGTGGCTACTTTGATAACTGCTGGAGATATAGTAAGATTTCCATCTTTTTTGGGATAGATTTTATAACTCAACTCTTGTACTATAAAATTACCATCTCTATAACTTTTCTCTTTTGACTCTTTATCATTTACCTCAAAATTTGTAAATCTAGGTGGAGCATAATCAAGCTTTTTAACATCAAGATTTGATTTACGATAAAACTTCATAACCACACTCAATGGCTCTCCTACCATTACACTACTCTTAGATGCCTCTATCTCAATTCTAAAATCACGACTATTAGAACTTTGTCTATTATTTTTACTCACCTCTATATCTATAGGCTCTGTTTTTTCTACATCTCCATCAACCTTAACTTCAAAAGCAGGGATAGTCATATTAACATTTGGATAGAAATTAAATGACAAAGACTTTTTGATAGTAGTCGTTTGTACACCATTTATCCAACTATATGATGATTGCGTAGAAGTACCAATATCCTCTACACTATAACCTAATATAGCCTCTATATCAGCAGGGAATTCTACACTACTCCCTATAGCTTCAATAGTTACAGATACCATCTCTCCTTTTGAGACAGATTGTGAGCTTACTTTTGTTATGACTTTTCCTAATAATAGACTATTTATAAATATAGCTATTAAAACTATTTTACCAAGGGTTTTCATTTGAGTTCCTTTTTTTTGAATTTGTTGCTTGATACATCATTGGAGGCATCTTCTCTTTGTTTAACCTTCGCATTAATCTTTTTAGTTCTTGTTTTTTAAACTTCTCTTTTTTGGATAGTTTTTTAGGCTCTAATTGTTTGGATTTATCTTTTTCGCCATCTTTAGCACCCTCTTTTTTCTCTTTTTTACTATCTTCTTTTTTCTTCTCTCCATCTTTTTTATCACTATTTTTATTTTGCTCTTTCTTCTTATCTTTGGATTGTTTTTCATCCTCTTTATTTTTTTTATCTTTATCTTTGTCTTTATTTTGATTATCTTTTTTATCTTGCTTTTTATCTTTGTTGTTCTCTTTTTTCTTATTTTTATCTTTGTTGTTCTCTTTTTTCTTATTTTTATCTTTCTTTTGTTGTTTTTTCTTCTCTTGCTCTTTTTTCTTCTTCATCTTCTTAGCAATATCCAAATTCTTTTGAGTATCTTTATCTTTTTTATATTTAAGTGCCTCTTCATAGCTTTTAATAGCCTTATCTATATCTTTTGATTTGAGGTAACTATTACCTAGATTATGTAATCTTTGAGAGTTATATTCAGGAGTTGCTTTATCATCTTTGGCATTTTTATACTCTCTTATAGCACTCTTATAATCACCTTTTTTATAATAACTATTAGCTATATCATAAGATACCTCTTTTGATTTACTATCTATATTTTGATAATGATTTATCGCTTTATCATACTCTTTTGCTTCATAATTTTTTTTTGCATCTTCTATCTCTCTAAAATCCATTATAGATGAATTAGAGATTGATATTAGAGATATAAATAAAATAAGTTTATATATCATTGAACCCTCCATTAACTTCTTAAAATAGTACAAATAGTAGTTAAATGGAAGGTAAATCTAGTGAGACTTATTAGCTTCAAACTCTATAACTCTCTTTGATACCTCTACAAAATCTATTACCTCTTCACTACTTTTAATCTTATCTCTACTCTTATAAGCAGAATAACCATAAGCCATAGGCGTAATATTCTCACTAGAGTAAAATGCTTTTTTAGCATCAATCCACTCTCCACTACTCTTATCAGTTATCCATATCTTAGCTTTATCTATCCAATCTATTTTTTCATCTTCTACCCATAGCACCAAGCAACCAATATCATCAAAAACATATTTTTTACCACTACTAGGATTTTTTAACTGTATAGTATTTCTCCTATCACTTACCACCATTACACATCTAGCACACATATCTCTATCCCAATGTATTTTAGATGCTCCATTATTATCTTTTTTTTGACAACTAACAGATAAAAGAGATAATAAAATCAAAATTAATTTAATTTTCATTTCGCACACTTCTCTCTATCAATATTAAATGAAAACAAGACTTTATGGCTTTTAGCACTAAGATAATTATATTTTATATCAATCTCGGCTTCTAAAAATCTCTTAGAATTTTTACAAAC